>VMEY01000005.1 GCA_007375785.1 Parcubacteria group bacterium Athens0416_74
CGGGCTTCTTCCCTCTCGACGTTGCGCATCATGAGGGACGGGCCGGTTTCGGCTTTTTTCTTGACCACGGTGAGGTGGCGGGGTGTCGGATTGGGATTTTGCGTCGTCACGGGATACGTCTGAGCGGTCGAATATCCGGTCTTTGAGACGACAATTTGATAATTACTCGCCGCAGGTGCACCGATAAAAGATATGGCGCCGTCTTCTCCCGTGTATGTGGTGATGTTGATGATGGGTGATGTACTCGCGTTGACTATCTGCACCTGTGCATTTTGAAAAGGGATGTTGTTGGCATCGACCACAATGATCGTGAGCACACCGCCGGGCACCGCCGTCTCTACTCCGGTCGGCGACACACGACCAATAAGTGCGACGCTGCGCTCCCCCTGCCTCGAGACCCATGAGACCTCGACGCGGATTGTCTTAAAGTCCGCAATGATGCCATTGGTATCGGCTGCACCGAGTCCGTCTTTAAGATCATCGGTATACGCGACAAAAATTCGTCGTGTATACGACACACCATTGAGTGCCACACTCTCGAGCTGCGGAACATTGCCTGCAGGTATGCCGCCCTCCACACCTATCTGCGGGTATGTGAGACTTTTCAAATACTCCATGCGCTCGTTGGCGAGTGCTATCGCACCTGCACGCGCCTTATTGTTGCTTACGACTTCGACGGAGAGCTCAAATGCGGCCGCAATACCGAGAAAGACGACGAGCATAAGCGCCGACCCAACCAAGGTGTCTATCAGGGTCACTCCGCGCTCTCGCGAGTACCGCATATCCTTTAAATATTTTGAGAGAGCGAGTAGATAGGCGTAATCATGGAGACTGCGAAGAACCCGACGGCTGCACCGATGAACACCATGAGGAATGGCTCAATGATTGTAGACATATCTTTCGTCTTTCTATCAACCTCTTCCTCATAAAATACGGCTAGTCTCTTGAGCATTTCCGATGTCTGACCCGTCTCTTCTCCCACCGCCATCATCTCTCCGACAAATGGGGGGTAGAGATTGTCGTGCTTTGTAAATGCCTTCGAGAGCGGCTCTCCTTGCCCAACAGCATCTCTCGCCTCGAGAATCACTGCCTGGAAATATGAATTTTGTACAACCTCGCGCGAAATATCGAGCGCCGAGAGCACATCGACTCCGGCGCTGAGAAGCGATGAGAGCGTGCGCGAAGTACGCGCGGCGTTTATCTCTTTTACGATGCTGTTGATTGCCGGAGTGTGGACCGAGACAAAATCCGCCATGCGACGGCCCGCCGTAGTTCGGAGACCCGTATAAATGACTGCGATGATGCCGACGAGGAGCCCGAGCGCGACATACGTGTACTCCATGAGGAAATTGCTCATGCCGATGACGAGCTGCGTCGAATTCGGCAGCTCCGCATCCATCTCGGCGAATGTCTGCGCGAGAGTCGGCACAACCTGCGTCATCATGAGGATACCGATGCCGCCTATCGCGATGAGAATGATGCATGGGTACAGGAGCGCCCCGCGGACTTTCTTCTTGAGCTCGTACATGCGCTCCATTTGGTCCGACGTTACTTTGAGCGCGCCGGCGAGATCTCCGCTCTCTTCACCCGCACGCACCATGGCGACAAACAAGGGCGTGAAAATATTTGGGTACTTCGCGAGACTTTGATTGAGCGTGTCGCCTCGGCGCACATCACTCGCTATCTCAGATATTGCTTCTCCGAGTCGCGGATTCTTTGTCTGGCGCTCGAGGACTGAGAGCGCACGAGCGAGGGCGAGACCGGCAGAGAGCATCGCGCCCAAGTTGCGAGCCAAGAGCACCTTGTCGTATTCCTTTATCGTCGAGAACTTACTGTTCCAATACTTGATGCTTAGCCAACTCTTAGAATTTTCCTCTGAGACGGAAATGATGCGACCTCCCTCACGCCGCACAAGACTGTAGAGTTCAAATCGGTCTGCAACTTCGGCGACTCCTTTGTAGACTTCGCCGTCGTTTTTCTCGGCAGTGTATGAAAAGTGCGACATTGCACTCAGTATATCTTGTATTCGCTCTCCGCTTCTCTTTTTTCCACCTATTCGACGACAATACGGAACACAGGGGTGTAGTTATTCTGCTACTACGCGCAAAACTTCTTCGATAGTGGTCAACCCCTGTGCTGCTCTGAAGATGCCATCTTCACTCATGGTGAGCATACCTTCCTTTTTTGCCTGTGCTTCGATGGCATCGCCCGTCGCTCCCGCCATGATGAGTTCTTTAATGGTGCTTGTCACCGTCATGACTTCATAGATACCCACACGTCCGGCGTATCCGCTCGGCGTCTGACCACCTTCTTTGGGCTTATAGAACGGAATATTCTTCCACGTGGCATCACTCTTAAAAGCTTTTTCATCCTTGAGCGCCTTGAGTACGGTCCCCGCATCAACGAGCTTTTCGAGCTGTGCCTGTTCATCGCGCGAAAGTTCGTACTGCTCACGGTCAGGTGCCAGACGGCGCACGAGACGCTGGCCGATGATGACGCGAAGTGTGGAGACAAGGAGGAATGGCTCTATGCGAAGCGTTGACGGCGAGGCTAGCAGTCTCTTTATCGCGAATTTCGCCGACCATGATGATGTCGGGGTCTTGGCGAACAAGAGTACGCAGACCATTGGCAAACGTGAAACCTATTTCGGGGCGCACCTGAGTCTGATTGACGCGCGCCATTTGGTATTCAATCGGGTCCTCAACTGTCGAAATGTTTACATCGGGCGTATTCACGAGATCGAGGAGTGTGTAAAGAGTCGTCGATTTACCTGCGCCGGTCGGACCCGTAGTGAGCAACATGCCCGTCGTCTTGCGAATCGCGTCGTGCATTCGCTCAAGCGCAGTACCATGGAAACCAATACTCTCGAGCGTGAAGCCGGAAATCGAGTCGCGCAAAAGTCGCATCACTATCTTCTCTCCAAAATACGTCGGGAGAATCGAGACGCGGAACGAGACTCGCTCACCGCCGCTCTCCGTGCCAAATCGGCCGTCCTGCGGCAGGCGCTTCTCATCGAGCTTCATATTTGAAAGCACTTTTACGCGCGCAGTAATCGCCGGAGCGGCGTGCTTTGGGAGCTCCATCGCATCGTGCAGGATGCCGTCGATTCGGTATCGGATGAGAAGTGAGTCTTCGAGTGGCTCTATGTGGATGTCGGATGCGCCCTGCGCGTTGGCATGGCGCAGAAGCGTATCGACAATGCGCACCGCAGGCACCCCCTCGGCCATTTGCTTGAGGTCCTCATCTTTCGTCTCCCCCGCGGTCGCGGCGAGCGCTGCCGTCTCCCGCTGAATCACATCGCCCAGGTTGTCCTTGAGGGACTGCTGATAGAGCTTGAGCGCGTGCTTTATCGATGCCGCATCAGTGAGACGCGGCAATATCTTCAAGTGCGTTTTCTTTTTGATGAAGTCAATTGCGGCAAGGTCGTCGGTATCGAGCATCGCTACTTCGAGCTCGTCGCCACGGTGGTTGTACGCGATGATGTTGTTGCGGCGAGCCACCGGTTCGGGCACGAGGCTAAGGGTCTCGTAGTTGATATTGGTACCCATGAGCGATACGAAAGGGATGCCGAGGATATACGCATAGGTACGTCGTAGCTCATCCTCACCGATTGCGCTCTTTGCAATCAGGATATCGCCGACAGGCTGTCCCGATGCCTTTGCTTCCACCTCTGCGGCATCGAAATCTTTCTGCGACACGAGTCCCGCATCCGAGAGGAATGACTTGAGGTGCGTATCAGAGATATACATCTCCACTTGCGGTACACTGTGACCTATCGCAGCTATGTTCCGTCATTTCTTGCAAAATCGGACGCATGCTTCCTATCTCTGGAATGCGCTTGTGATTTTAGTAAGCTCATTTCTTCTTTTCGAGATTCAATTCATAGCCGGTAAGCATTTCCTGCCTGAATTCGGCGGGTCTTCCGGCGTGTGGGCAGCGAGTCTCCTTTTTTTCACGACGCTTCTCTTCCTCGGATATACCTACGTGTTTGCACTCTCTCGCTTGCGGGTGCGCAATCAGATATTCGTACACACAGCTCTTTCGATAGTCGCGGTGCTTGGGGTCGCGTATTCGCTCATCTATTACCAGTCGCTCTTTGAGCTCGGTGTCATGTCCGCCGAAGTCTCTCCCTACATCCGCATCTTAGTTGCGCTCTCTCTTTCCGTCGGCCTGCCCTACTTTCTACTCTCGAGCACAAGTCCTCTCCTTCAATTTTGGTACGGGCTTTCGAGTGCGAAGGAGCCGTACACGCTCTATGCGATATCAAACGTAGGCTCTGCGCTCGCGCTCCTCTCCTATCCGTTTGTGCTCGAGCCACTCTTTACGCTTTCTGTGCAGGAGTATGTATGGGCCGCCTTATTCTGTGTGGTCGCGTGCGCATCGGTAGCACTTGGGATAGTGCACTACAAGGCAAGCTCACATCACGCGCAAAAAGCGCCCGTACATGCAGAGGAAGGGGCCAGTTCGCAAACGCTTGGCACATACGCCGTCTGGATTCTTGGCGGTGCATTCCCCTCGTTTCTCCTCGTTGCGACGACCACGCAAATCACTGAAGAGCTCGCACCGGTGCCCCTCCTCTGGATGCTCCCTCTTTTCCTGTACCTACTTTCTTTCATCCTTGCATTCAGCGGGCGCGGCAGCGGATACTGGTATCCGTTTTGGATGTTTCTCGCGGCAATCGGTGCTTTCCTGATGCTCGACGCGCATTCGTTTCAACTTATCTCGCAGATACTGGCGTATCTCGTACTTCTCTTCTTTGCCGGGGTTGTGTGCCACAGAGCGGTTTATGCCAAAAGACCCTCCACGCACCGCTTACCGCTCTTCTACCTTTCGCTCTCTCTCGGTGGCGCTCTCGGCGCGCTCGCGGGAAGCATTATCGCACCGCTGGTCTTTACGCACTTTTATGAATTCCCGTTAAGCGTCGCCCTCTCAGCGATAGTGGCAGCGCTCTTGCTCTCTCCGCTGTATTTCCCGCGCATTATGAGCGAGCGCACTATCCGATACACGAAGCTCCTCTTTATCGTAATCGTCGTGGCATACGCATCGCACGCAGCGGTACGCGGCGAAGAAGCAGGGACGATAACCTCGAGAAATTTTTACGGTGCGGCGAGTATTGTGCTCAACACCCAAACGACGATTTTGATGCACGGGACTACGATGCACGGACTGCAGCTCAATGATGCAGCGAGCAAGCGCCTCCCGACCACGTACTACACGCAGGGAAGCGGTGCAGGAAGAGCTCTCGCGTACGCGCGTGATTCGAGGGGCGCAAACCTCAACGTGGGAGTGCTCGGCCTCGGCACAGGCACGCTCGCTGCGTACTGCGAATCAGGCGACACGTTTGTCTTCTATGAGATAGACCGCCGAATGATTGCGCTTGCTCATCAGTACTTTTCGTACCTCTCCCAATGCGAAGGTGTGTCAGTGCGAGAGGGCGATGGACGCCTGCTTTTGGAGCACGAGCTCGCGAACAACACTCCCGGGCAATACGATGTCCTCATCGTCGACGCATTCAGCAACGACAAGGTGCCCGCGCACCTGCTCACGCTCGAGGCTGTGTTTACCTATGGTGCCCATTTGCGCGATCAAAACAGCATCCTCGCCATCCACGTCTCGAGCAAGTACCTCAATATCGCGCCGGTTGTCCTGCGACTCGCAGAAGAAGCGGGCTTCAGTGCAATCGTAGTCAACGAGGCCGGGGCCACCGAGCTCGCGTCCCCCTCGCGATGGGTCCTGCTCTCGAAAAATCCGGACGTATTCACGTCGGTGATATTTGCTCAGTCTAACGACAGTGAGACACCGGCAGATGCGCCGCTCTGGACAGACTCTTACACAAGCATCGTCCCGATGCTCTTTATCCCTGAATTGCCGGATTTGGTATTCTGGGATTAAGGCAGTCGGTCCTATTCTTGACACCCTAATTCTCCTCCTATATATTGAGTGAACAAGTTCCGCCTTTGGCGGGCGCTTTTTTTAAAAGGCAGTTAGCACAACACAATCTATATGTCTCTCTTCGACCTTAAATCGCTCAACTCAGCCCTCGATGAGCTCCAGCAGGAGCGCGGCATCTCTCGTGACAGCGTCGTAGACGCCCTCGCCACAGCACTTGCCGCCGCGTATCGCCGTGAATACGGTAAGCGCGGCCAGATAATCCGCGCCACCTTCAATCCTGAGACAGGCGACATGGAGTTCCGTCAGGCAAAAATCGTCGTCGACGCAACTCTCGTGCGCAAAGAAGATGAGGAGCCTACCTCGGAGGAAGACCATCGCTCTCGCTTCAATCCGGAGCAGCACATCATGATAGAGGACGCGCGCCGCATTAAGCGCGATGCGCAGCTCGATGAAGAGATCTCATTCCCTCTCGAGACTCAGGAAGATTTCGGCCGTATCGCAGCGCAAGCGGCTAAGCAGGTAATCATGCAAAAGGTCCGCGAAGCGGAGCGCGCGAGCATCATCCAAGAATACGGTGAGCGCGAAGGTGAAATCGTCACCGGTCACGTGCAGCGCTTCGAGCGAGGCAATCTCTACATTGACCTCGGCCGTGCCACCGCAATTCTCCCCTACGATGAGCAGATTCCGGGTGAGAGATACCGCCAGGGCGAGCGCGTCCGAGCACTCCTCCTCCGCGTCGACGAGGGCGTCCGTGGCACTTTCATCCGCCTCTCCCGCTCTCACCCGCGCTTCCTCACGAAGCTCTTCGAAACCGAGGTACCTGAGATGGCGAGCGGTGTCGTAGAAGTGAAAGGAATCGTCCGCGAGCCGGGCAGCCGCGCAAAGATAGCGGTATTCTCCAACGATAGTCATATCGACCCGGTCGGTGCACTTGTCGGTCAGCGCGGTGTCCGCGTAGCCGTCGTTACATCCGAACTCGGCGGTGAAAAGATTGACGTCGTAGAGTGGTCAGAAAACACGGGAGACTTTGTGAAAGAGGCGCTCAAGCCCGCACAGGTACTCAGCATCGAACTCTTCGAGAGCGAGAACCGCGCAGTCGTATCCGTCGCTGAAGATCAGCAGTCTCTCGCCATTGGCCGCGGCGGCCAAAACGTGCGCCTCGCCGCACGCCTTACCGGATGGAAAATTGACATACGCTCGATGGGTGGCGACCAGGTCGCTGTGGACGATGGCACTGCTCCTGCAGAAGCGCAGCCTACCGATGTGGAAAATGTAAGCGCCACAGAAGATACTTTTGAGGAGGCAAAAAAAGACATCTCCGGCGACGATGATGAGGCAAAAGACACGGGCGAAGAGAATATCGAGCCTGTAGCCCAAGACCGCGATATCGCCGACGAAAAAGTGGAGGAACAACAGGAGGAAACAACCGACGACAAAGAAAAAGACGCCGAATAGTGATTGCTTCGACGCCTTCCTTACGATATTGACGCCCTCGGAAATCCCAAGGTTGGCTGAACTCGATCAGTGGCCATTGGTTTCGGCCAACTCCTCCGACGTTCTCAGCTTTAGTTGCACCGGAGGACAATCTTCGTAAGCCTCCCACGCTTGCTCAAATACGACAATCAGGGCTGCCGCATCAAGATTACCAATGCCTCGAACCGCGTTCGCAAACGCAAGCCGCGTAGGTAAATCGAGCTCCCTTTCGACGCCGAGTTTCTTCATCAAGCTGTCGACGGCGGCAGTGTCGAATAGCCCTCCCTGACTGGCTTGCATGTGTGCGACCGCATTGAGTTTGCGGAACAAATCCGACCGTTTCATGTAGACCTCCGTGTAGCATGAGCACTCAGCCTTTAGCAAACACTACTCTTTGTGCGTTGTCAAAATGATACAAATTGATACACTTTGCGACTATATGGCCAACATAAACCACAAGCCGTCGAAGTACATGCTCAACCTTCTCCATGTATTGCCTGCTTTCGCCGACGAGGAGAAGGGCGTCGTCAACACGATTGTAGAAATCATCGCGGGTTCTATCAATAAGTACGAGGTCATCACGGAGAGCGGCCAACTCAAGCTGGACCGCGTCGGGTATTCATCGATGGCGCATCCGTACACATACGGCGCTATCCCCCAGACGTGGGACCTCGATGGCGACCCACTCGACATATTCATCCCCAATGTGACTGAGACCCTCGTCCCCGGCTCCCTCGTCGAGGCGCGCATCATCGGCGCAATGAAGTTTATCGACGACGGAGAAGTCGACGACAAAATCATCGCAGTCCTCAACGATGATAAGCGTGTCGAACACATCAAATCAGTCGACGACCTTGGCGAATACTTCAAGAAAGAGACCAAATACTTTTGGGAAAACTACAAGGCATTGAAAAAGCCGGGCACCGGACAGGTCAACGAGTTCCTTGGAGCCAAGGAAGCAATCGAGATCGTCCGAGAATCAATGGAGCGATACCAAAAAGACTACGCCCCAAAGTTCGAGGAGTAATCCCCCGTCCCCTCATACGTCTTTCACCGTAGCGGTACAATGCCGCTAGGGTCCAACCCTTTATAAAAGTAACCGTATACGTATGAATAGTAGTACTAAGACACAGGCAGCCGCGCTTCTTGCGTCGATTCTCCTCATCGGAGGCGCGCAGGTCGCACAGGCACAGGAGGTAGAAGTGGAGGCGGAAGTCGAAATCTCGGCTCAGGCAACCACGTCCCGTCCTGCACTCCCGCCAAGACCGCCGAGGCCGCAGCCTCTTATGCAGCTCCGCGAAGATGCTCGGGAACGCATTATGGATTTACGAGAAGGCATGCAGGAGAGGCGCGCTGAGATTCGCGTCGAAATGCAAAATGCCTCCTCGGGAGAAGAGAGGCGCACAATCATAAAAGAAATGCGTGAAAATCGAGAAGAGATTCGCGATCGCGCGCAGGAAATACGGGGCAACATCAAAGAGCGCCTTCAAGTGCTTGTACGCACACATGTCGGAGCAGTCGTGAAGCGATCGGAAAATGCCCTCAATATGTTCGACAATCTCGTCAGCCGTATGGAATCGCGCATAGAGAAGCTGAAAGAGCGCGGCGCAGATACCACTTCAGTGGAAGCATCCCTCTCGGCATCGATTGCGCTTATCACGACCGCCAAAGCGGACCTCGGAGGTCTGCAAACACTCGTCGCGTCGGTACAGGAGTCCAGTGACCCCGCTACTGTAAAGACTCAGCTTCGTGCCGCTATAGAGAAAGTAACGGCGAGCATCAAGGCAGCGCACGCCTCTCTACTTGCAACCGCCCGCGCACTCGCCCAGCTCTCTGCGAGCACATCTGTGGAAGCGGAGACGAGCAATTAATCTTAGCCACCTTGTCTATGGAACCAACTACCGTTCAAGAACCCGGAGCCAACCTCACGATGCCAATGCTCATCGGAGGTGCACTCCTCGCTATTGCAGTACTAGCCGGACTCTATCTCTGGCAGAGCCCACGAGTCGCCGATGAAACACTCTCCGACGTCAATAGCGAGACATGGATGCCTGCTTCGACTGATTCCGATGATGCAGCCGCTATCCAGGCGGAGCTCGAGGCGACAAGCATGACGCAATTTGAACAGAACATGAACGCCGACGCAGCTGCGGCGGCCTCCGGCCTGTAATCAACTCGCGCACAAACAGCGCCCGGCGTGTCCGGGCGCTGTTTTTACTTGTCCACATCACACACCTCCCTATGTCGTGGTGCATGCGGGATGTACACTGATGGCATGCCTCCTGCTCCTCAAGAAAAACCGGTGATTGACGTGTCTCATATGTTGCCCGAGCACACGCAGAGAAAACACCGCGGCGGAAGCGGACCCCTGGTCGGCATAGTTATCATTGTCTTCCTGCTCTCCATCGGCGCGCTCTACTTCTGGGGTGCACAGCTCAACGGAAGAGAGCAGCAGCCTCTTCCCCTCATCCCGGGCGACTCCGCGACTTCATAGTGACTTCGAAGATTCTCAAGAACTCTCGACGTTCTTTAGCTGACGGGGTACACTCCTGCGATGTCTGATGCAACCAACGTAAAAGTTACTCGCGATGAATCTGCATGGGAGGTTGAATTGAAAGCCGAGCTACCTCCAGAGGTGCTCCTGAAGCACCGCGCTACAGCGCTTAAAAACATTCAGAAGACCGCAAAGCTCGATGGCTTTCGCCCGGGCAAAGCGCCGGAAGAGGCGATAGTACGCGTGTACGGAGAGGGGGCCATCATGCGTGCCGCTGCAGAAGAAGCTATTCAGGAGGAATTGCCCATTCTCCTCGCCAAGCAAGACTTCGTCATCGTCGACACGCCACGCGTGACGACCGACGAGCCCCAGGTCGGCAAGCCGCTTTCCTTCACCGCCCGCGCTGCGCTCGCGCCAGATATCGAACTCGCCGACTACAAGAAAATCTCTGCAAAGCACAAAGCTACGGAAGAAGACACTTCGGTATCCGACGCAGAACACCAAGAAGCACTGACGCACTTGCGCCGAGAAAGACACCGCATCGACAAGGTGGAGACGGGCACCGATCCGCAAAAAGCTGCGGAGGAATCACGCGCTACTGAAGAGAAGGACTTGCCGGAGCTCGACGATACCTTCGTCCAGTCACTGGGCTATCCCGATGTAGCGACATTTTCTACTGCAGTGCGCACCAATATCGGCAACGAAAAGAAGATGCGCGCGCAAGAGAAAAAGCGCGCCGCAATCCTCGATGAACTCGTGAAGGATTCCAAGGTGAAATATCCGCAGGCCCTCTTAAACTACGAGCTCGACGACATGGAAGCTCGGATGACCGACGACCTCTCCCGAATCGGGCAGACATTTGAGAGCTATTTGGCTCAGAGCAAAAAGACGCGCGAAGAGTTGCGCGAAACGTGGAAAGAAGGTGCCGACAAGCGCGCAAAGGTGCGCCTTATACTTGGGAAAATCGCACAGGTCGAGAAGCTCGACCCGGAAGAGAAGGACGTGGAGCATGAGCTCGGTCATGCACGAGAGCACTACAAAGACGCCAATCCTGTAGCGCTGCGCGCTCACATCGTACACATGATGCGCAACGAACTCACTTTGCGATTCCTCGAAGGAAATACTGAGCCCCTAAGCCACGGCCACGAGCACTAACAAACAAAGGGGCGCGATTGTCGCGCCCCTTTGGTATTTCATTGCGCGCACGAATGGAATTCTGTACACTCCCCTCTATGAATACTCCTAAATCACACATGCGAGCGCACGTTCGGGCGCAGATGCTCGTGCCGATGGTCGTCGAAAAGACTTCCATGGGTGAGAGAGCATACGATATTTACTCACGCCTTCTCAAAGAGCGCATCGTCTTTCTCGGGGGGCCAATCGACTCGGACGTCGCAAACTTGGTAGTCGCACAGCTCCTCTTCCTCGCATCGGAAGATCCTAAAAAAGATATCTCCTTTTACATCAACTCTCCGGGCGGACAGGTCACGGCCGGTCTCGCGATTCTCGACACAATGAATCACATCCAGCCCAACGTCTCGACTGTGTGCATCGGCATGGCGGCATCCATGGGAGCCGTGCTTCTCTCTGCGGGAGAAAAGGGCAAGCGCTTTGCCCTTCCCAACGCCGAGGTGATGATTCATCAACCTTCCGGCGGCGCCGAGGGCATGGCGAGCGATATCGAGATAACCGCGAAGCAGATTCTCAAGATGCGCGAACAGCTCAATAAGATACTGGCCAAGAACACCGGCCAAAAACTCGAAAAGATAGAGAAAGATGTCGACCGCGACTTCTTCATGGGCGCCAAGGAGGCCGTAGAGTACGGCATCATCGACAAGGTGCTCTCCTAGACGGGTCGGCCATATGGCCAAAAGTGCTTCTG
The DNA here is from genome assembly GCA_007375785.1 of Parcubacteria group bacterium Athens0416_74. GTDB lineage: Bacteria > Patescibacteriota > Minisyncoccia > Phycocordibacterales > UBA2100 > UBA10103. The sequence goes on from VMEY01000005.1 coordinate 11,742, forward strand.
GTGGTATATTGCAGATACACCTTAGTATTTATGAAATTCAATTCTTCATTCGCGTACCCAAGTATGCGTCAGGAACCTGTCAGGAGTAGCTCTGTTAAGCCATTTTCTAGACTTTCCCTATCGTAAAAAAGGTCCGCGTCTGATTCGACGCGTATGTCATTAAAAATAGTATTCATGCTCCTCGCCGTAGCAGGCGTGGTTGGCATTGGGCTCGGATATTTCCTCCGGCTCATCATCTCCCTCGGCAAAAAAGGCTCGATGGAGCTGCAAATAAGGAAAATGATGCTCGACGCCGAGGAGCGCGCAAAGGGCATCATCGAAGAAGCCGAAAAGCGCGGTCGCGACAAGGTCGAACAGCTGACCAACGAGTACAACGAGCGAGCGCGCGATCTCAAATCCACGGAAGAGCGACTCGTGCGCAAAGAAGAGCTACTCGACAAAAGGCAGTCCAGCATCGACTCAGAGCAGGATTCGCTCAACAAAAAGAACGAAGAGCTGCAGCTCGCTCGCCAAGAAGTCGAGCGACTCATAAGCGAACAGCAGGATAAGCTTGAAAAAGTGGCTGGCCTTACGAGTGAAGAAGCGAAGAAAGACCTGATTAGCTCTGTAGAAAAACAGTACGAAACAGACCTTGAAGGCCGCATGCGCAAGCTCGAAATAGCGAGCGACGAGAAACTTGAGCAGCGAGCCAAGGAGATTCTTACAACGGCTGTCCACCGCCTCGGCAACTCTGTCGTATCGGATGTGCTCGCGACTACAGTCTCGCTACCCAACGATGAAATAAAGGGCAAGATAATCGGCAAGGAGGGCCGCAACATCCGTTCGTTCGAGCGTGCAACCGGTGTCGATGTCATCATCGACGACACTCCGGGCACGCTTACCCTCTCATCGTACGACCCAATCCGCCGCCAGATTGCTCGAATCGCACTTGAAAATCTCATTCTCGATGGCCGCATCCAGCCGGCAAAGATTGAGGAGGCCGTGCAGAAAGCGGAGCAGGAAATAAACAACATCATCAAGAAAAAGGGCGCAGAGGCCGCATATGAGGCCAAGGTCCCCAACCTCGACCCGAAGCTCATCATGATTCTTGGCCGTCTGTACTTCCGCACATCGTACGGCCAGAATGTGCTCGACCACTCGGTAGAGGTCGCACATCTCGCAGGCATGCTCGCCGAGGAACTTGGTGCCAACGTGGCCACCGCCCGTGCAGGAGCCCTCTTCCACGACATCGGCAAAGCTGTCGACCATGAAGTGCCTGGTACGCACGTAGAAATCGGGCGTCGCATTCTGCAAAAGTTTGGTGTCGATGAAGCGGTGGTCAAAGCCATGCAGGCGCACCACGAGGAGTACCCGTACGAGACTCCTGAGAGCATGATTGTGCAGGTAGCCGACGCCATCTCCGGCGGCAGACCGGGAGCTCGGCGCGACTCAGTGGAAAACTACATCAAGCGACTCGAGGAGCTCGAAGCTATCGCCAACAATGAGCCCGGTGTCGAGAAGAGCTTCGCTATCTCAGCCGGTCGTGAACTGCGCATCATCGTGAAGCCCGAAGCGCTCGATGATCTCGAATGCCGCAAATTGGCCCGCACTATTGCGGACAAGATACAAAATGAACTCCAGTATCCGGGGGAAATCAAGGTGTCAGTCATCCGAGAAACACGGGTGATTGAATACGCGAAATAGACGCGAGTCATGTCATTCGTACAAAGCGCCGCTGAGCGGCGCTTTGTATTGGGACAAAGCACATATCGACCCCCCTCTTGACGACTGAGGGCATTTCCCATAGATTCGCATGAGTCAATTGATGGAGGAACGCTGTGTACGCACGTATAGTCTTGAACACTACCGAAGACGATGAGACCGGACCGCTCCTGCTCAGTGCGCTTGAAGCAAAAATGCGTTTCCTGTGTCCGGACACTCTCACGGAGTCCGTAGTGTGCCCGACACCACTCCTCCAATCCGTCTCGGAGGAGCTTCGCGTCTCGGCGCTCCGCGCACAGGCAGACTGCGTGACCAGTGGTGCGGATTTCGCTATCTACCTCACGCCGCTTGGCGTGGGCCTCACGGAGAGCGAGTCGATCGATGATGGTGCGCCACTCGCGCTCACCACATCTATCGCTACATCAAGCGGTGTGGTTGACGTGTACATCCAGACATTCTCCTTCGGAGACGTGTCGAAGAAGCTCCAGAGCATGCTCGACCACCACGTCTGGGCCGTGAAAAAACAATGCATACCGACGGCCCCGCCACCGGAGGCCATCGAGTTCGCCAGGAAGGTGACCCTGGCTATCCAGGAAGCGTACGTCCTGGCCCTTCAGATGGTCTTTGCGCCAGACCCAAGCACGTCGGGAGGACGGAAAAAGCTCCACTCGTGAGCTATGAGAAAGAGGCCCCCGCACTGCGGGGGTTTCCATTGCCCCAACCTACCTGTGGATAGTCGTGCTTTTTAGCCGATTGACACCCCTTTTCCAGGGCTCAAAATGGTCCTAGGGGTCGAGAGCAGAGGGTTTACCCTCTTTATTAGAGCAACAATTTTGTATGGCAAATAAAACAGATCTGATTGATCGCGTGCATCAGACAATCGGCTGCACCAAAGCGGACGCGGAGCGCGCCGTGGAATCGATAATCTCCATGATTACCGATACTCTCAAAAAAGGAGAGGAGGTGTCGGTAGCAGGTCTTGGTATCTTCGAAGCTAAGACACGTGCGGGTCGCACCGGTCGCAACCCTCGTACGGGTGAGACTATCCAGATAAAGTCTATGCGCGTCCCGAAATTCCGCGCATCGAAGACTCTCAAGGACGCGGTCAAGTAGCGAATTTCTTTTCTCGAGAATACAAAAACCGCTCCGCCAGCTGGCGGATGGCGGTTTTTGTATTGAGCTCAATTTACGTGTAGAGTAACCATCAAGCGGGATGAGCTTCGATGGATGATACGGTCGCCAATTCGACCGTTTTCATCGAAGCCTGGTATCGCATAGAGGTTTGAATTCGCGGGATTAGTTTAATGGTAGAACATCAGTTTTCCAAACTGAGAGCAGGAGTTCGATTCTCCTATCCCGCACATGAGTGAACACAGTGAACGAACGGCCGGGATAGGCAGAATCGAAGGCGAGCGCGGGGTGCCCGTTCAGCAGGACGGGCCGCGCGAGCGTGGCGAGGCGGAACGAGGAGCGACGGGGACGAGTGAGCGCCTGGCCGATTCTCCTATCCCGCACATGAACAAAGAGACTCCCCTTCTCGCGCAAATCGCCATCCTCGTCCTTCTCACGGGCGGTCTTTTTCTCATGATTCGCTTTGCTCCTCCCATCCCTCTGGCACCTGATATGGCGACCAGCACGCAAGTGTCTGCAACCGCCGTGAGCGTGCCTATAGCGAGCACTACGGCCCCTCAAGCGACACCGAGCGCTACCACGACGATACCAGCGACAACGACGGTGAAGAAGGCTGTCCCCACACCTGTGGCACAACCGAGCGTCGCTGCGCCCTCAAATCCCAATCAGGTACATCGCATCGAACACCCGTACACCACTTCCCCGCTCTCTTTCGAGGTAATCAACGAGATGACGCGCACCGCCGTAGTCAATATTTTCTGCTCATCGCGCAACGGACTGCTCCGACCAATCTCCGGAAGTGGCATCATGATTGACCCGCGCGGGGTGATTCTGACCAATGCACATGTCGCGCAGTACGTACTCCTCGCAGAAAGTGGCAGGGTCAATTTGCAGTGCGTCATTCGTACCGGCTCCCCTGCCGTGCCCCAATGGGCCCCTCACGTGCTCTATATCCCTCCTGTGTGGATAGACGAGCACGCTGCCGACCTCACCAAAGAGCGACCTTTCGGCACTGGGAAGCACGACTTTGCCCTCCTTTACGTAGGAGCTCCCCTCGACGGCACGGCTCGTCCCACCTCATTTTCGTCACTTTCCTACGATACCCGTGAGGCGGTGGGGTTCGTCGATGATTCTGTACTCGCAGCAAGCTATCCGGCGGAGTTTCTTGGCTCTATTACGGCAAATTTCAACCTGTACCACGTCACAAGCCTCACGACCATCGATGAGCTCTTCACACTCGGCAGCAAGACCGTGGACGTACTCTCCATAGGTAGCGTGATAGGCGCACAAAGCGGCTCCTCGGGCGGCGCGATTGTCAACGCGTGGGGGCGCCTGATTGGCGTAATCACCACGACAAGCGACGGCTCGACGACCGGTGAGCGCAAGCTCCGCGGCATCACACTGAGCTATATAGATCGCGATTTCCTTGCTCAGACAGGCTCTTCCCTACCAGCGTTCATCTCCGGCGACCTCAGATTAAAGACCGTGCAGTTCTCCACGGAGACCGCACCTTCACTTGTAGAGAAGCTGATGAGCCAACTGCAGTAAAAGAGGCCGTTTCCCCTCTCATACCCGCCCCATTTCCGGAAAAGCGTGGTAGGATGCGCCGTACTTACGTGGCGTAGTGCGCTAATTGTGCGCCGGCGTGGGGATGTTCATTTTTTCGGGGCGTAGTATACCGGTAGTACGCCTGCTTTGGGAGCAGGTAGACCGAGTTCGATTCTCGGCGCCCCGAAAAAATGAGTATCTGACAGGCTTGTGGACTGATGCGATGACACAAGCTGCCCCACAAATGCAGACTGTTTTCACACGACCTTAATGGACATCGTGTGTCCTTTACGTCCTATAGAACCTGTTCGTAGAGCCGGCAATGGGCTATGCGTCGGGCATGATCAAGAAAGACGCCTACTACATCTATTTGATAGTCCCTCTGATCATTCTTCTCGTTCATATACATCTCTGCAGTACGTGCGAGCTTCTTAAGCTTTGCAGGATGCACTTGCTCTTCTGGCCTATAGCCCTCATTTTCACGTGTAACGTCCCCCACCATTTCACGTGAAACTGCCTTTACCTCTACAAATCGGACTGTTTCCCCCTTTACGGCAATTATGTCTATCTCTCCCCAAGGTCTCAGATAGTTGCGCTCGACGATGACAAAGCCCTTCCTCCGGAGGAATGCGGCAGCCGCATCTTCGCCAATATTCCCAATCTGCCTCTTGGCGGAATACTTGGGTGACATACTCGTAAGTATACGGTTTTCACGTAAAAATAATGAATCCACGTTACTTAGTAACATAACAGTCAAAAATGGCACGATGATGAGCGTCTTTGATAAATATGGCTTATCTATTGGCTTTTCTGGCTAAAAGACGGACATGATTTCACGTGTAACACCTGTCCTTTATCCACATGTCCCCATGGTTATCCACAGTTATGCATATTTCTAGCCATTTTTTCGCGGTCGCGCACAGGGAACCCGGTGTACATCTGGAAAATGTCCTTTAGAATTCGTTCATGATGTCCGTAATATGGCTTAGTTGAGCCATTCTGCACCACATATATCCCTTGACTACTAGAGCATATCCGTACTACCGTTCATGTATTCCCTATGAAGCGACTCACGCACAAAGCGTTCGCAGTAGGCATCGTCTTCTTCGTTGCGTTTGCTGTACCTTTTTCTACCTCTGCACAGGCTGTCACGAAAACCATCCAGGTCCTTCCGCCCGGTGGGGTAGGGTGCCTAGCACTCCCGGTGACCTCAGTCGTCCCTCATGTACAGGAAGGAGAGCTCCACTCCTTTGATATTACTGTCCAAGACCCCTCATATGTCGCCGTTCTCGCGGAGGTGGGCACCGAGGCGATACCTTTCCGCTACATGACTCGCTTCAATCATGGCGGGGGATTTATCCGTCATCACATCGATATCAACGCGACTCGTATCACGAACCCTCTCAGCGTCAGCCTCACACTCCTGTCATCACCTGTAGGAAGCCCCACGTGCCTCAGTATCATCTCGTTCTCCGTATCTCAAGATGGGCAAGTCTTGGCACCGGGCACCACGAGCGTAGGGTCGCCGACTGTCACCGTGACTTCGCATACCGTGGACACGACCGCTCCTCGGGGGACAGGTGCTGTGCCGGGCAAGACGCCTGTGGCAACCGACACCGCAACTTCAACCGACTCATCACCCATCCTCAAGGGAGCGATATCACGCATCAAAGGCCTGTGTGACGGCAACGGGGCACTTCAACTCTGGTTCCTTCTCCTCGCAGTGTATATCGTCATCGCTGCGCTCACAGCGCTTGCAAAGCCGCCCTTGGCCCAGAAGTCTGTGGCGCTTCCACTCTCTCTTATCTTGGCACCGCTTGTCCTTTTGCTCGCATTCTGGCTCCTCGCTCCGTCGTGCCGTGCAGAAGGCTGGATTCCGGCCGTGTCCATTATGGTCGCGATTGTCGCACTCCTCGTGGCTTTTCGTGAACAGAATCCCGGCCTCAAGATAATCTCTCTTCCGCCGGCAAAACCCTCTACCAACACTCCTGCCATCTCAAAAAGCACCTCGCCCGTACCGGTAGAGACGAAGGGCAACCAGCCAAAAGGCAAGTAGTGCGTTGCCGCAAAGGCGATGTGCTGTATAATCCTCATCACTGTAGACATGGCTTCGATGGGTGGTACTTTTGCCATGACGGTACGGTAGGTAGCGAGTGGGCAGTGGTGACGATTGGGTAATGCGGATATGGTTTAGTGGTAGAACGCGTCCTTGCCAAGGACGAGATCGGGGTTCGATTCCCCGTATCCGCACAAAAATAACGAGAACGACGCGCAGCGTCGAGCGACTATATTTTTGTCGCGGATACGGGGAATCGAAAGCGAGCACTGGGGGCCCCGTCAACAGACGGGGATGTGCGAGCGTGGTCAGGCGGAGAAATCGCGCGACGGCGCAATTTCGAGCGCTTGACCGATTCCCCGCAGATAAAGGGAGTTCGACAGTGGTCGATTATCTTGTCGCGGATACGGGGAATCGAGCGTTTCTAGTGTAAGATAGGCGGCGATGCTCCCGTGGTGAAACGGATATCACAGCAGTCTTCGGAACTGCTATTCCAGGTTCGAATCCTGGCGGGAGCACAGAGAGCGATTATCGGCGGTGTACAATATCTCCATGACCAAAGCGCTGGC
>VMEY01000006.1 GCA_007375785.1 Parcubacteria group bacterium Athens0416_74
AGCTTCTTCACTACCTCACCGCGGGACATAGGACCCTTTCCAATAACCTCTTCGAGGTCCGCAGAAAGCTGCATTGGCTTCAAGAGTGCCGGATTCGCTTTTCTTACCATAAGTAATGTATGTATATATCTACACTTTTATAATGTCTGCTTCGACAGGCAAAGTATATACCAGATGCCATTTATTGTCCGCAAGGCACCAGGGCGGCCTGTGGGCGCGGACTAGACCACAACAATAGCTCTCTAACAATGGGCACTATGGAACTGGGGATGCAATCTCGCGCACGAGACCCATTGCCACATGGTACGGTTGAGTGGAATCGATAGGAATACCGCAATGCACATGCACACTGAAGATCTTGACTCCCCAATCGCACGTATCAAGGGCATGCACGTACTCGTGGTCGACGACAATATCCAGGCGGCGGATTCGCTGGCTATGCTCCTGAGCAAAGTTGGGGCGCCTGCCGGCGCACTGTACTCGGGCGAAGAGGTTCTCTCTCACGACCTCAGTTCAAACCAAATTCTCCTCGTCGACGTAAGCATGCCGCATATCGACGGGCATCGGGTAGTACAAACGCTGCGCGAACGCGGCGTCACCGTACCTATCATTGCACTCACCGGACACAGCATGCCTGAGGATGTGCAGGCAGCCATGGATGCCGGCTACAGCGCGCATCTCACCAAACCCATAGGTCTCAAGGAACTCACCGAGGCGATTGTCGCTCTCACGCAAACATAAGGCTCGCACAAAAAACGGACCTTTCGGTCCGTTTTTCTTACCACAGAGAGAAACTACTCTGCGCGTCGGAGCAGCATTGCGCCGCTAAGCGCGAGAAGTGCTGTCAGCAGAAGCATACCGAGGGTCATGGAAGCACCTCCTCCGAGACCTGTATTCGGCACGCCAGGCGTAGTCGGCTCACCCGTCGTATCTTCACCGGCGGAATCGACAGAGGTCACAATGACCGTGCCGTTCGTTGACGCAGGAAGACCGTTAGGACCAAAGCCGATAGAAGCCGTGGGTGTAATCGATGCGCCGGACGACGCGTTGGTCGCTGAGAATGCGCTCGGCGTTATGGCCAGCGAGAACGTACCGCCGACCGGGGTGCTCGCTGATACATCGCACGCGAGTGAGAGTGTCGCCGATGTTCCACTACTCAAGATGAGGGGTGACGAAAGTGAGAATGTCTGCGAACCTCCACTTGGGTTAAGTGGGTTTGACATGTACAGCCCATTCACAATTGCCTGACGAATGCGGCAATTACTCAGGTTGCCTGCCTGCGCACCGCTACCGAAGCCGATAGATACCGGGATGGCTGTCACAGACACGGGGACCGTCGAATGCGAAGCGTCAAGCATGATGTTGGCAATCGCCACGTCAGTCGAGCCAGCCGGGACACTCGGCGCGGAGTTGAAGTTCACTTGCATGCCGGGTGCAAACGGGACTGTGCCCGCGGATGCGAGGAAGACTGTTCCCGATGGAGTGTTCGAGGCAATATCGCAGCGCATGTACAGCGCTACGCTGCCGGATCCTACAGGCACATTGAGCGGCGAGTTGAACACAAACGTGTTCGAGCCCGAGACCGGGTTGATACTACCGGTGAGGGCAACGCCGGTGGTATTTACAAGACGGCAATTCGTCAGGTTGGAGACGCTGCCGCTACCTGTCGCACCAATCGCTATCGGGAGCGATGTGACGGTCGCACCGGTCGCAAGGCCGGTGAACTGGACGGTGGCAACTGTAACCCCTGTGCCGGGGGCTAGAGCGGTCGTGACCGGTGTCACAAACACATGCACATCTCCGTACTGGACGACCGTCTGCGCGGACGCCATGCCCGCTGTCATGAAGAGTCCTGTGACTATGGCAGGAATGATCAATTTATTGATGTTCATAATTACATTTCTAATGGATAAAGACTTACTAATGCACACGAGAGTGCCCGCGTGTACGTACATAAGACACTTTCACTCATTAAGAGCCCATGAAGAGATTTCATGAAGCTTGCGGTCATGAATAGAAAAAGAAACCGACGCGGCACATCGAAGTGTCGCGTCGTTTTGAGAAATCACCATTTCTCACCGTGAGCAGTCATCATGCGCGGGATCGTCTCCACATACCGAACTTGGCTGTGCGGTTTTGCAGTAACGATGAGTGTCCGCTGCCGGAGCATATGCCGATTGCATTCGCTGCGGAGCATGTCTCGACACTCCGCGCACGGATCCAATGTCTTGCGAAGCTTACCGCTCCGTCCGTCAGGCTGATTCTCCCCGACGACGGCGAGTCCGCCGATGCACGTACAGTGCATGTCCTTCGCGGCACGTAAAATTCGCATCTCCGCGCAGAACTTGGTCGCCTTCTTCGACGGCTTGGTGTTGCTCGCCGCAAAGACCCACCACTCGTACGGCGATTTGGCATTCCCGCTCAACACGAGTCCGACGCCGACGCCGCCTACGTAGAAACGTCGGTAGTTGATGAGGCTATTGCGGCCAGTAGTGAGCCGCGCTTCGTCCTCTTCTTTCGCGAGCTCGCGCATGCGCTGCGCGACGCCTATAGCCGCATCTTGCACAGCACGCTCGCCGAGAGCCCGAAGTGCGTCTTCAGGACGCGGCTTCGGTGCGAGCTTGAACAGTGCGTCCAAAACCGGCGCTTCCACCAGTCCTTGAGCAACTATCACGTCTGACCTCCATAGTTTTTCGGATTTTATTCTACATCTTCGGAGTTACTCTGTCAACCTCACGCAATATTTTCATCAGTGATTCATGCTGTGTTCTATAGAGTGATGTACAGCGAATGCTCATTGCGGGGCCGCCCCGACTTTTGTGTCGGGGCACAATGCCCCTTTATCAGTAATGCATGCCGATTACTCGATGAATACGTTCACCATGTCATACGAATCCGAACGCTCGTACATTGAGCGCGAGATACAGATCATGTAAGCCGGGGAGGCTGCAGTGCCGAGCACGCAGCCTCCCCGGCGTATGATGCGCTCACCTATTATTTATTGACCGCCGGCCTCTTCGCGCTTGAGTTTCTCCGCTTCGTAGATGCGCTCACGCAATGCGGTTGTCGAAAAACTGTGACCGCGTGAGTTGAAGTACATCTCGATGGGCAAATCATGACCCGTGTACTCCTTACCTTTCCAGTCTGCGCCGATAATACGGATGTCCGGCTTGAGTTTGACCAGAAGATCGTAGAGCTCTTGCTCCGAGTTGTACACCACTATCTCATCGACGTACTTCACACTCTCAAGAATAATGCGCCGCTCTTCGAGCGACATGATGGGTTTGTTCTTCTTTTTGCCGCGATAGTCCGAAGGCGTGTGCGAAGGGTCCTCCTGAAGCGCAACGATGAGGTAATCACACACTTCTTTCGCCTCTTTAAAGACGAGCATGTGGCCCGCATGACAGAGATCGAACGCGCCCGCCGTAAACCCGACTTTCTTCCCGTCCTTCATGGCGCTCAGAATACCATGGCCTCATGCATAGAAGTCGATATTTCGCTGCGTCGCAATACAACACATTTTGTTGAGTAACAAAAGCCCCTTGCGATCGTCTTCATAAAGAACATCATGAAGAATTCATACTACTTAGGGTACTGTGTATCGAGGGCTTAGCAGCTAGAGAAATCAACCTATGAAAATACTACTCGTCGAAGATGAGCAGAAGCTCGCGCAAGCGCTCACCAAGGGGCTTAGCCTCGAGGGCTATACTGTGGACACCATAGCGGACGGCAAGAAGGCCCTCACGCGCATATCACTTCATCGATCGGACTATGATCTCATTATTCTGGATCTCATGCTCCCCTCCATGGACGGGCACGAGATCTGCAAACAAGCGCGCGAGATGAACATCACCATACCTATTCTCGTACTTACAGCGCGCAATGAGACGGATACGAAGGTGCAGCTCTTGCTATCCGGCGCAGACGACTATCTCGTAAAGCCGTTTTCGTTTGCCGAACTCGTGGCCCGCATCCGTGCGCTCTTGCGCCGTCCCAACGAGTCGCTTCCGGAAAATCTTACCTTCGCAGATCTCGAACTCAATCCTGCTCAGAGACGAGTCTTGCGCGATGGCAAAGAGATTCCGCTCACACTCAAAGAGTTCGGCTTGCTAGAATACTTTATGAGACACCCAAACCAGGTCGTAAACAGAGAAGACCTTCTCAATCATCTCTGGGACTTCAATTATGCAGGCTTTAGCAACGTAGTGGACGTTCATGTCAAAAACCTTCGACGCAAGCTGGGTGAGGGACACGGTAGAGATATCCTTGAGACAGTCCGGGGAATTGGTTACCGGCTTACTGAATAAATACCGACACGATTCCTTCTACCGCACGGAGGTGCACATCATGCTCCTCCATACTGCCTTTGCAGTGGTTATCCTGGGACTCGTCGGCGCATCATTCACACTTCTCTACCATGACTTCTCCGCAGCAGTAGCGGAGGGCATAAGTGAAGGACTCGGTAGTGGATCGCCCACGTCTCTCGGCGCTTCGATAGCGCAGGAGCTCCATCGTGTCAAAACGCAAAACTTGCTCACCATCATAGCCGTCATAATATTGACGACCATACTCTTCGGATACATCATCGCGCGCATCACGCTCGCTCCCGCACGCAACGCGCTCGCATCTCAAAAACAGTTCATCGGCAACATTGCCCATGAACTGCGCACACCACTCAGCGTCATCAAGACCAACACAGAGGTCGCACTTCTCGATGCAAATGTGAAGCCCGACATGAAAGAAACGCTCATCTCAAACATCGAGGAGCTCGACCGGATATCGGAAATTATTAACAACCTATTGAGTCTATCCGCGCTGGTTCGGCCGGAGCGCATAGAGTTCTCGGCCGTCGACCTCTCCGCTGTAACGACCGACGTTATCCAGAAATTCTCCGCTCTCGCAAAGCGCGGCGAGCACCAGGTCACGCTTCGAAAAGGCCCCGACACTCAGATATGGGGCAACACCACGGCGCTTCAGCAAATTGTCGGTAATTTACTCAAAAACGCACTTAGCTACACCCCGCGCGGCGGTCATATCCGCATCACGGTAGAGCCGGCGCCCGATCACCAGGTCGAGCTCCTCGTACAAGATTCCGGAATAGGCATCGCACGCAAAGACCTCTTCCGTATATTTGAACCCTTCTACCGTGCCGACCCATCGAGAACCAAGGGCCAGCAGGGCGGCACCGGTCTTGGTCTTGCTATAGTCTCCGAACTCATCAAGTTGCACCAAGGGAAAATCACTATCCGCAGTGCCGTGGGTCGCGGCACGACCGTCGCAATCCTATTCCCGGGCGTACACAATCAAAAACAGGTCGGTAACGAGGCTGATTTGCGCGATGGACTCCATGAAATAGCAGTGGACTTCTCAAAGCAGTAGTCGTGATAGGATTCCCTCATGAAAACTGCCTTGCTTGCCTCGTATGCCAAGGACGAGCCGCTGCTTCGTCTCGCTACGGCGCTCACTGAGGCCGGATGGTCGCTCATGGGCTCGGCAGGCACCGCCAAGTACTTGAAAGAGAGTGGCCTCGTATGCATCGATGTGGCCGACATCGTGGGACCGCCAATTCTCGGTCATCGAGTGGTCACACTCGCTCGCGAGATATATGCAGGCCTGCTTGCAACCGAAGCCGACAGGGCCGAGTTGGAAACTTCCCGCATGCGATGGATTGACCTCGTGTATGTGACTCTCTACCCTCTCGAAGCCACTATCGCCGACCCTGCATCGACGCCCGATGATGTGCTCGAGAAAACCGATATTGGCGGCCCGACACTCCTGCGCGCTGCAGCAAAAGGCAGACGCCTCACTCTTTCAGACCCATCGCACATTGATCTTCTTGAAGCATGGCTAAACGCCGGAAGCCCGGAGTCTGAGCACGAGAGCCTCGTTACAAAGCTCGCGGCGGCCGCAGAGCGCCGAGTTGCTTCATATGTGGCCGCATCTGCGGATTACTGGGAGAGTCGTGTCAAATAAATCGCATGGCAAATCTGGAGCGGACAATGTTTAGAGAGTATGACATTCGAGGTCGCGAAAGCGATACAGAACTCAACGAAACATCGATTTGGCATATCGCGAAAGGATTTGCCCGACTCCTAAACGACGCGGGCATTGACTCGGTCATACTCGGCAATGATGCGAGAGGCACATCGGAAGCATTTTCTCGCAGTGCTCTGCAGGCGCTTAGAGAGTCGGGAATACACGTCGTCAACATTGGTACCGTGACGACTCCCATGAGTTACTGGGCACAGTATCACCTGAACGTCGCGGGACTCTGCATGATTACCGCGAGTCACAATCCAACCGGCTGGAACGGACTCAAACTCGGTACCGGACTATCCAAGACGCTCTTACCGGAAGATATAGAGCGACTCTATAAAATTATCTCCAGCGAGGAATACATCGACGGTGACGGCGAAGTGCGGGCTGAAGATATAGGGGCGCAGTACGCGCAAGACTTGATTTCACGGACGAACAGCGCCAGGCCTCTTAAAGTTCTCGTGAATACCGGCAATGGCACTGCGGGCCTCTTCGTTCCGACTCTGTTGCGTTCAGCCGGATATCAAGTCATCGAACACTACACAGACGTAGATACCAGCTACCCGCACTACACGGCAAATCCCGACGGCACCGCGATGATGGAAGATACGGGGGCACAGACCGTGGCAAATCATTGCGACATTGGGCTCGCGTTCGACGGAGATGGCGACAGACTCGGGGTCGTCGACGAGAAAGGGTCCATCATATGGCCCGATAGGTACATGGCCCTGCTGTCTCGTCTCGTCCTCGCCAAGACGCCCGGCGCAAAAATCGTGTTTGACGTCAAAGTATCTGAAGCGCTTCCCGAAGATATCGCGGCGCACGGCGGTGTGCCCATTATGTGCAAGACCGGGCACTCGTATATCAAATCGAAGCTGCAGGAAGAGCGTGCCGCTCTCGCAGGTGAAATGAGCGGGCATATTTTCTTCGCGGACGGATACTACGGATTCGATGATGCAAGCTTCGCCGCTCTGAAATTACTCGAGTACCTATCCGGACAGAGCATGAGCCTCTCACAACTCATCGCCGACACACCCACATATATCTCGACGCCGACTATTCAGGTGCAGACTACCGACGAGGCGAAGTACGAAATCGTGCGCGACATTGTGGCGCAATTTAAGTCTGAGGGACGCCGAAGAAGGTTGGGGCCTAGTTCGTGCGTCGTCTAATACGCCAACGCTCGTACTGCGATTCGAAGCAAAAACCGAGGAGTCCCTTGAGGCCATCCGGCAGATATTCAAGGCGAAACTCGCGCCGTACGGACTCACTGATTGGGATTCTTCCGGTCGATAAGGCGAGTGTGATACACTACCTCACCATGAACGCACTCACCGTAAAAGACGTCACGAAGACCTACGCTACCGGCACACAGGCGCTGAAGGGTGTGTCGTTTGAGGTGCCCGAGGGCGACTTCTTTGCGCTTCTCGGTCCCAATGGCGCCGGCAAGACCACTATAATCGGTGTCGTAACCGGGCTCGTAAACAAGACCAGCGGGTCCGTCTCCGTATTTGAATACAACACAGATAAGGACACTGAATTGGCCAAGGCACAAATCGGTCTTGTCGGGCAAGAAGTCAACTTCAATCCGTTTGAAAAGCCGTTTGATATCGTCGTGAACCAGGGCGGATACTACGGAATCCCCCGTTCAAAAGCGATGCCGCGAGCGAAACAGCTGCTTGAGGACCTGGGTCTCGGCGAGAAAATGTACCAGAGTGCCCTCACGCTCTCGGGCGGTATGAAACGCCGCCTCATGATTGCCCGCGCGCTTATTCATGAGCCGCGCTTTCTTATTCTCGACGAGCCTACCGCGGGAGTCGATGTGGAGCTTCGCCGCGGTATGTGGGACTATCTCCGCAAGCTTACAAAAGATGGTGTGACGATTCTGCTGACCACGCACTACCTTGAGGAATCAGAGCAGCTTTCGAAGCACGTCGCCATTATCAACAAGGGCCAGATAGTCGCGAGTGGAACGATGGATGAGATTCTCGCGATGCACGACGATAAAGAGGCCGCAAAAGATGGATATCGTGGCGGCAGGCTCGAGGAAGTATTCATCAAGCTCACAAGTGAAAAATAGTATGTCCCCTGCTCAACTCTGGATATCTTTCTACACGATGCTACGCAAGGACGTAGTGCGCATGTTCCGCATCTGGGTGCAGACGTTTTTGCCGAGCGTCATGACATCGACCCTCTATTTTCTTGTTTTCGGTACGGTGCTGGGTTCGAGAATCGGTGACATGCAAGGTGTCGACTACATGCAATTTGTGGTCCCCGGTCTTGTGATGCTCGCCATCGTGACATCGTCGTACGCCAACACATCGTTTACATTCTTTAGCTCGAAATTCTTTGCGCGCTCAATCGACGAGATACTCGTCTCCCCTACGCCGCCGTGGCTCATGATTGCCGGATACGTGGGCGGTGGAGTTGTGCGCGGCGTCCTCGTCGGCACGTTGGTACTCATCGTATCTATATTCTTTACGGGTCTCAGTCTTTCAGTGCATAGTCTCGCGATTATCCTCTCGTTTGCACTCCTTACATCGCTCGTGTTCGCGCTCGCAGGACTCGTCAATGGTATCTATGCCAAGTCGATAGACGGCATCAACCTCGTGCCTACGTTTGTCCTCACCCCACTCGTCTACCTCGGCGGCATCTTCTATTCCGTGACATCACTCCCTTCGTGGTGGCAAGCTATCACGTACTCGAATCCCCTCTTTTACCTCGTCAACGGCTTCCGCTACGGGTTCCTGGGCATTACTGATGTGAAGCTCGTGTATTCAGTCGGTATTCTCCTCAGCCTCATCGCACTGCTTGTTGCCGTCAACTGGTATCTGATTCGTAAGGGTCTTGGTCTCCGTCAGTAGTACAATTGGCCTATGGCGGAGAGTCCAAAGGATAGGCGTAAAGGATTTCGCTCTATTGAGGGCGGGCTCTCTGGGCTACCCCGTTTGAACCCATCGCTCGGAGATGCGCTAGATTTTAGCTCCCTAGACCGGGTCCGACTCTACGAGGAAGCGGCTCAGAGAATCATCTCGACTTTCGAAAGCGACCCTAACAATGCGGGAAGTAACCTATCCATCTGGAATGTCGATGTCGATGACGAAGAGCTCATCGGAGTAATGCGCGATTGGCAAAACTACCCGGACAAGGAGCAGTTCGACAGGGTCTGTGCATTTGCGCGCGAATACTTACGCCGCCTTAACGCAGGTATTTTGAATTTCTGAAGCGGCTCAACTATTTATTGGCCAGCTTCTCAGCAATACCGATATACGTCTCAGGACGCAGTGCCTTGAGTCGATTCTTTACCGTGCGCGATATATCCAATGAATCTATAAATGCTGCAAAATCTGCGACGCTTACCCTGCGTCCGCGCGTGAGCTCTTTGAGCTGCTCATAGGGTACAGGTACGCCCTCTCTCCTGAGCGCGGTCTGTATCGCTTCGGCGAGCACTTCCGGATGCGCGCTGAGCGCTTCGAGCATCGCCGCGAGCTTGGCCCCGGCGAAACACACGCTCCACCGTAGAGTCTGACAAGTCACGCTGCAATCGAGAGATGGGCAACTTGCGCGAGAAATGTTCGAACAACGCGTTCGCCACTCCGAGGTTACCCTCGGCGTTCTCGAAATCTATCGGATTTACCTTGTGCGGCATGGCAGACGAACCCACTTCCCCCGCTTTTGGTTTTTGCGTAATCCAGCCGTCACTGATGTATCTCCACATATCCTGTGAGAGGTCGACAAGAATCGTGTTGATACGGCGCATTGAATCAAAAAGTTCCGCATACGTATCGTGCGGCTCTATCTGGGTCGTGACCTCATTGAGCACGAGACGCATCGTATGCTTGGCGCCATCCCTATCGACGTTGAGTCCCTCTACGAACTTCGCCGCAAAGCTGAGCCAATCCACTTCGGGAGCCGCTATCGTATGCGCATTGTAGTTTCCGGTCGCGCCCCCCCACCTCATCAGACGGGAAACTAATACATTCATCTCCTTTCCAAACGTCGTCGGGGATGCGCTCTGCCCGTGTGTACGCGCGAGCATCGGCGTCGCCTTGTGCTTCTTCGTGAGCGCCTTGAGGGCATCCTCTACACCGGCGATTGATTGAAGAAATACACCTTCCGTAGCATCACGAAGCGCAAAGCCATGCGCAACACTGTTTACATCTTCGGACGTGAGCGCAAAATGCACCCATTCTGTGACGTCGCGAAGGGAGGTGTCTTTTAATTTTAACTTTATGAAATACTCAATCGACTTCACATCGTGATTGGTCGCGGGAATCCGCCAACCGGCGGACTCGTACCCCTCCTTTTCTATCGCCTTGATAATGCGCCCGTCTTCGAGTGAGATATCGGACAGCCCGCGAAGAAGTGCCACTTCACGCTCTGAGAGCCTTCGCACTCCGAGCTTTGGGACTTTCGAGAGCGCTATGAGGTACCCGCACTCCACGCGCACACGATTGCGCATGAGCGCAAACTCACTGAAGTAGGGTGCCAGAGAAGCAGAAATGTCGCGGTATCGTCCATCAATAGAACTTACCGCCGTGAGACGCTCAAGCGGCAAAAGGTCTGAGGTTTTTCTCGATACGCGCGACGATGGGCTCTTCCCCCGGCTCAAACGCCTGCCCTGTGATTTGTTCATACATGCGAATATACCTGGCGCTTAGCTCTGCCACAAGCTCGCTCGGTGCCTCGGGAAGGACGGCGTCTTTGTACGGATCGGAATTCTCCTTAAACCAGAGTCGGAGAAATTCTTTATCAAAGTATTGTGGCTCCTCTCCTTTCTCGAATCGCTCTTCGTAGGTGTCGAGCTGCCAATACCTCGACGAGTCCGGTGTGTGTATCTCGTCGATAAGTACGAGATTGCCGGATTCATCAGTGCCAAACTCATACTTTGTATCGACAAGGATGAGGCCGCGCTTCGCCGCAATCTCCTGGCCGCGCACAAAAAGCGCAGTCGCAGTCGTGCGTACATTCTCAAAAAGTTCCCGCGTAATGAATCCTTCTGCAATCATTTCCTCGGGTGTGATTGCGCGGTCGTGCGCTTCCTCCTTTGTAGTCGGATCGAAAATCGGCTGAGAGAGCTTCTGGTTCTTCTTCATGCCATCCGGGAGCGTCACGCCCCCGAAATCGCGCTGACCCTTGGAATAGCGCGTCCAGATGGATGTATCCGTGACACCCGTGTTGTACCCGCGCATTACCGCCTCCACGGGCACCATTTTCATCTTGCGCGCCACGGTCACGTTGGGGTCGGGCACCGCGAGAATCTGGTTCGGGACGATATCTTTCGTCTCATTAAACCACCAGGCGCTAATCTGGTTGAGCACCTGTCCCTTGTGCGGCACGTGCGCGATGATGCGGTCGAAAGAAGAGTGCCTATCGGTCGTAATGAGTATGAGCCTCTCATCCTGCTCGTATATATCACGCACCTTGCCCGTCTTCTTCTTCCCCAAAAAATCAAAGTTTGTTTCTCTTAGAATATCCATATCAATCAACGTCAAATGATAATTCCTGCCCGGGCTTCTCTACTCCTTTGCTAGATATTACAACGCGAGGTTCCGCAATTATTTCCCCTGCGACCTGCGCATCCATTCCATATCGTACTGCCTCTGCGAGTACCTTTTCTGGCTCAGGAGTAATCAGTGCCATCCCTTGTCCCATATTCCATGCGCGATATGCATCGTAATCCGAAATCGAACCTGTGCGCTGTACATATTGGACAATCTCACCAGGATCAAAAAGATTCTCGAGGCGAGCACCGAGCTTGGCCCTGCGAAGCACCCGAATCATCTTCTCAGGCACACCTCCGCCCGTGATGTGCGCGACACCATGTATCTCACACGTGCCCTCGGTGTCGAAGCCTCCGTGAAGCCCTGCCACGAATCGCGAGTAAATTCTCGATGGAGTGAGCGTAAGTTCGCCAAGTGTCGAACCCGCATGCTGTACCGTGTGCCACTCCTCGCCATGCACACTCTTCATGATTTTACGAACGAGTGAAAGGCCATTGCATCGAAAACCTTTTTCCTGCAACATGACCACCGCGTCTCCCGCCTTCATCTCAGTACCCGTCAATATTTTTTCTTTTCGAGCGACCCAGATGCATGCTGCGCCCCAATGGAATGGAAACTCTCCATATCCAGAAATGAGCGACCCCATCTGCGCTATTTCCCCGTTGATAACAGCCACATTGGCCTCTTTCGCGGCGGCAATATACCCTTCTCCGAGTTGCCGCATAATGGGTAGAAAATGATCGTCCATACCAACTGATTTTATGTCGAGGTTCGAACCAACGACGATTGATTCTCCACCGCGAATAAGAGCATCGTCACAAACCATGGCAAAAAGATCGAATGCGATCGTATTGTATCGACCGACGCGCTCGGCTATTTCTACCTTCGTCCCGGCTCCATCAAAGCCGAGCGACATAAAACTTCCCTCGGGAAGCTTTGAAATGTTCACCATTTTTAGCCCTGCAAAATCATCAAACGGCGTGACTATTTCCCCTATACGTCCCGTACGATTCTCGAACGTCTTTTTTGACGCTTCATACATGATGCGCGAAGCTTCCGCCTCAACATCCACGTCGACTCCAGCGAGCGCGTAAGCGTTTGGCTTTCTCTCCTTTCCCATATTACTTCTGCTCTTCGAGATATGCTTTGTAGCCTTTTTCTTGAAGCTTTGCGTCTTTTGCGAGCACTTCGGACGACTGCTTTGCTTTGTGTGCTGCGACTTTCTCCGAGACTGACGCGTCGGTGAGCGCCACAATCTGTGCTGCGAGGACGCCTGCATTCTTGCCGCCATTGAGTCCTACGGTAGCTACAGGGACGCCGGGCGGCATCTGGACAATCGAGAGCACGGCGTCGAGTCCGCCAAGGGCTGAGCTCGATGACGTGAGCGGTATACCGATGACCGGAAGCGTTGTATGCGCAGCCACGGTGCCGGGTAGTGCGGCGGCCATGCCTGCGCCCGCAATAAAGACTTTGCATCCTCTCGCCTCGATGTCACGAATCCACTTCACCAAATCCTCCGGTACACGATGCGCAGAGAGGACACGCATTTCACTTGCTACGCCAAGCTGTTCGAGTACTTTGGCGGACTCCGCCATAAGTGCAAGGTCGCTGTCCGAGCCCATCACAATTCCGACGAGTGCTGTGTTCATAGTGAAAACAGCATATCAAAGATTTGCGAGTATGAAATCGGCGCGCTCGGAAACCGGCATGACGGGCACTTCGACGATTTCGTAGCCCTGGTCCACGTATGCTTCGCGAATCTGGCCGTGGATTATCATCGCCTGCTCCGGGGTCTCGGAGCGTGCCTCATCGGTGCGATAGTCGACAAGGTCGAGAAGAAAGACTTTTCGGTACCGTATCTCACTCATAGCGCGCACGAAGAACTCGTCGACGGGACGGTTGCTGAGCTTGTAGTACGCGAGACTATCCGGCATGGCTCTGTCAAAAAAGAAAAGTTCGTCTTTCGGCACCATGCTCTCTTGTGCGTGCGCACGGCGCACGACCGATGGAAGCCAATCAGAATCACCGACAATCTCTTGTATCGTGTGCCCTGCAGCAAGTTTTTCATCAATAATCAGTCGCGCGGGCTCGGCGAGGACCGGGTGGCCGCGACGTGCCAGCTCGTCTATCGTCGTGGTCTTGCCCGCGCAGGGGCCGCCAGTCAGTACATACCATGGAGGCGTTGATTCCATGTGCGGCATCATACCAGAGAGACAACAAGAAGGGCACCTCATCGGTGCCCTCCTGAGTCAAACGGAGCAGTGCAGGAAGTCCCGCGCAGCGGAAAGGGCTCTCTGCTGTGCAATCAGCGGTGTCGGCGCCGAGTTGTCGATTACGAGATCGAAATCTGCGTAATCGTGCAGGTGCGGCGATACCGGGTCCGTCGACATGAGACGCATCACTTCCGCCTCGTCGATAGTTGGGTCGCGCGCTCTAATGCGCTTCCGTCTCTCCTCCGCATCTGCGAAGACGCCGATGGTGAGGGCCAGACCGTTCAATTGCTGTCTCACGATGTCTCGCAAGGTACGAGCGCCGCTCGGCGTTATGTCGATGACGGAGCCACTTTCAGAGACCAGAAACTGTCCTCTATGTGTCCCCGACCGTTGTGTTTCGCCAATCTTGGCGTGATACACGAACTCTCCGGCCCTAAGCATGGCCTCAAAGTCCTGCAACGGCACGAAAAAATATTCGCGCCCATGCTGTTCTGACGGCCGTGGAGAACGCGTGGTATGCGGCGCAATTCTGTGCAGCTTTAGCTCAGAGCAGAGCGCGGTGACGATTGTCTCTTTGCCGGCCCCGCGCGGACCGCTTACGGTCACGAGTCGGATAGCAGGCATGGGAGCCTCCCTGTGAATTCACTGCCGAGACTGTATCAATCCGTTCAGGTTATGCAAAGTAGCTCACCGCATTCCTAAACAGCGCAATTCCCGGACCCTCTTCAGGCAAGTGAAGCGTTGAGGCTGTCATGCTTCTGAAGAAGACGATTCTACCTTGGCCACGAGTGATTGGAATCCCTCACAAACGGCATCGTACTCCGGTAGTGCGAAATGCGCACGCTCGCCTTGAACAATACGATTCATTTCCCTCAAGATGTGTAACAAAGTTTTTTTGTCGGAGTAAATAAATGGATCAACGTCAACGAGGTAGAGCCCTACATCGCTGTCCCCAACACGGCCGTATACGTATTGTGCCTCTTTAAAGACGTCGGCAAGAAATGACTGGTTACGTGCGAATTTGTCCTCATAGTACCGCAGGAGATTCTTTCGCAATTTTGCGAGCGCCGTACCCAGTTCACGGTCATTGATATTCTGCTCTACCGTGACCTTGTCTACGATTGCCAAGACGTCTGCTTTTGCCCTCGGAGTGTCTTGTTGTTTTTCGGCCACCATAAACGAGACCGGCACATGTATCCCATATTCCGATAACTCGTCAAAATGTTTCTTTGAAATCTGTGCGAAGCGTGTCGCGTTGATATTTTTCGTTGTTTCCCGTGGTTCAAATCGACTATTCGCTATAAACCACGACCAATTCAACGGCCGCACGATTATATCGTCTCGATTGGCGAATTTGTGAAGATCAGGATTTTTCTCCGGTGCGAGGTTCGATGCCTCCAGTTCGTGTTTAAACGCTGCAATACGAGGAACCCTTTCCATTCCGTGTATGATAGCAAACCGCTACGCGAAATAGTCCACCGCATTCCTAAACAGCGCAATTCCCGGACCCTCTTCCGGTACGGGGGCACCGTCGCGCAGGTATCTCTCCTTTTCGCATGTCCACTGCGGGAGCTGTGTGAAGCGTATCGCGCGCTCGGGGTGCGGCATGAGGCC
Source organism: Parcubacteria group bacterium Athens0416_74 (assembly GCA_007375785.1). Taxonomy (GTDB): domain Bacteria; phylum Patescibacteriota; class Minisyncoccia; order Phycocordibacterales; family UBA2100; genus UBA10103. The sequence goes on from VMEY01000006.1 coordinate 15,368, forward strand.
AAGAACCCGCCCGTCGTATGCCGTGACACCCGCGATATTCTCAAGTGCTCCATTGGGATTGCCCGGCAGGTCGAAGTGTTCGCTCATCGGCCCCCTCTCGTACCGAAGCGCTACCGCATCATCCTTTTTTAGCTGCGCCAGCGTCTTTTGGTCCGCGTAATACTTCCCCTCTCCGTGGGCAATCGGAAGCGAGAGTGACTCAATCCCGCGCAGCCACGGGCTATGTCCTTCGACTTTCAAATCCACCCACCGGCAGATGAACCGTGCGGAGTCGTTGGCGATGAGTGCGCCCGGGAGCAGTCCCGCGCTCGTGAGAATCTGAAAGCCGTTGCAGATACCTATCGCGAGCGTATCTCGCTGCAAGAATGCATCCAACTCTTCTGAGAGGTGCTCCTTTACTCTATTCCCATACGCTTTGCCGGAGCCCGTGTCGTCACCATATGAAAAGCCTCCCGGGAATGCGAGTACTTGGGATTCCTTGAGCACCGACGGTGTCGCAATGATGTCGTTGATATGGCGTATGTGCGCCTCAGCCCCCGCAAACTCAAACGCAGCCTTAGTCTCCTCTTCGCAATTGAGTCCGTATCCCGAAAAGATTGTTACTTTTGGTTTTATCATAGTTACCAGTCTTTAAAGGATGCGCGGTATGCAGCGGTGAGTGTACCGAGCGGAATCTTGAGCGTGCTCGAACCCGCGATAAGCGAAAGCTCACTCCCTTTCACCGTACCGATGCGTGTGCACTTCGCGCCCTTCATCGCCTTTTCAAACTCCGCCTCCATGCCGGCGCGCACGCTTACGAGAACACGACCCTGACTCTCCGAAAAAAGTATCGCATCGTCGGATGATGCGTTGCCCGGAAGCTGAGAGAGATCGAGTAGTGCGCCGAGCTGTCCTCCAATTGCCGACTTCGAGAGCGCTACCGCGAGGCCTCCGCGCCCCACAGAGAGCGCCGACGCGATACAGCCTTTTTGTATCGCATGCTCGAGCGCTCTGTATGCGAGAAGGTTCTTCTTCGTGTGCGTGCGAGGCACGCCAGTCCCGACGTATGTTTTCTTTGCCTTTTCAGAGAGGAGAGCAAAGTACTCAGAAGCACCGAGTTCGTCGTGCGTCTCACCTATCAGATATATGCGGTCACCCTCGGCCTTGAAATCTATTGTCACGGCACGCGAGACATCGTCGATGACACCGATGGCGGAAATCAAAAGGGTTGGCGGTGCGGCGATGTGTATCTTTTTGCCCTTTGCGTCAAAACCGCGGAAGTCGTTGAACATGCTGTCTTTGCCGGAAATGTACGGCGTACCATACGCGACCGCGGTGTCGTAGACGGCTTTTGCCGACTCTTTGAGCTCGTACAATCTCTCCGGCGTATTTGAAGAAGACCAGCAGAAATTGTCCAGAACCGCGAGATGCTCAAGCGAGGCACCGGCACACACAGCGCTGCGCACTGCTGCATCTATCGAGGCAGCAGCCATCGCATATGTATCGATATCCGAGTACCAAGGGAAAAATCCATGACTGAGCACCACGCCCTTTTTTGAGTGAGGAAGTGGCTGGATGACACCTGCGTCCGCATTCACTCGCCCCCTACCCTGGAGTGGCTTCGTGACCGACGTGCCCTGCACTTCATGGTCGTATTGCTGCGAGATAAACGAAATACTGCCGATATTGGAGCGAGAGAGAAGTGCAAGCAGAGACTTCTCGAGCGGCACGTTTCGAATACTCTTCGGCGGCTCGATATTCGTATAGACCGGCTTCCGAGTCTTCTGATGTTCGACAGGCCTTCCGTCGTGAAGGAATTCCATGTGCATATCCATAATCGTCTTGCCTTTGTACTTCACGACGCACTTCCCCGAGGCGGTAAATTCGCCCACTACGCACGCTTCGACATCGTGTCTGTCGAAAAGTTTCTTTAATTCCTTCCAGTGCTTCTTTGGCACGGCAAATGTCATACGCTCCTGCGACTCCGAAATCCAAATCTGCCAGGGTGAGAGGCCCGGGTATTTGAGCGGTACTTTCTCGAGATTCACGAGTGCGCCGCCGCATTCTTTTGCCATCTCCGCGATGGAGCACGAGATACCACCCGCGCCGTTGTCGGTGATACTGGTGTAGAGCGCTCTATCGCGCGCCTCACGCACCACCGCATCCGACATTTTCTTTTGCGTAATAGGGTCACCTATCTGCACCGCGGTAGCGGGCGACCCGCTCGCGAGTGCTTCAGAAGAAAATGTTGCGCCGTGTATGCCATCGAGGCCCACTCTCCCGCCCGCGACAACGATGTAATCTCCCGCTCGCGCTTTTTTCTTGTGAAGTACCCTGCCTGCACTTTTGCGCGGCAAGAAACCGACTGTACCGGCAAAAACAAGCGGTTTGCCGCGATACCGCGGATCAGTCGCGACAAAGCCGAGCGGCGTCGGTATGCCGCTTTGGTTGCCGCCCGCATTTACGCCCCTGATAACACCTTCAAGAATGCGGCGAGACGGCAGCAGCGGCTGCTTCTTAGCAGCGTCTCGATACACCGGCACGTCTTTATGAGGGTCTCCTACGCAATAACCGTACACATTGGCAATCGGTTTTGCTCCGAGCCCAAAACCGAGTGCGTCACGATTCACTCCCACAATGCCGGTAATAGCGCCGCCAAACGGGTCCAGCGCCGACGGAGAATTATGTGTCTCCACTTTGTGGGTAACAATGTATTCACCGTCGAATGCGATACCGCCCGCGTTGTCGGTAAATACCGAGAGACAAAAGTCTCTCTTTCCCTTTGATTTTCGAATCTTCTGCGTCGCCCCCTTTATGTATCGTTTGTAAATTCCCTCTTTCACTTCATCTATCGGGTCCGCAAATATGGAGTGCTTGCAATGTTCGGACCACGTCTGGGCCAGTGATTCGAGCTCTATGTCGGTCGGCAACCGCTTGAGCTTCCTGTAGTGCGACTGAATCGTCTTCATTGCATTGAGCGAGAGCGCGAGCGGTCCGCGGCGCGTGCCGTCGGGATTGGCGACGCCCTCTTTCCCGATTCGTACAAGCTCGTCGTCAGAGACATCGAGGCTCACCGCATCGACAGCAACACGCTCGTGCAGATGCACCTGGGGTACCACGATAGGAAGCCCGCGCTTGGCTTGCTTGGCGTCATAGATAGAGGCCCGTTCAATGAGCGGATTGTGAAGCTCTCGCGCCATTGCCTCCGCATCACTCCGCGACACTCCATCGAGAAATACAAAGAAGGATGTGTACACATCTTCGTCTTTTTTGAGTTTCTTTCCCAGCGCATCCTCGAGCATCTGACGCGCTGTCTTTGCCACATTGTCCGTGACGCCCGGGTGGAAGCCTATTTCGATGACGAAGGTGTATTTCTTCGGTGCAATCACCCGCGAAGTCGAGTACTCATCGATGAGCGGGTTTGTGAGGCGCCTCGCGAACGTATCGATCTCCTTCGCTGTGAGCTTTGCGTCGACAGTATACGCTTGTGCGACTGCCACAGACCGAATCTTCGACCCGGGAAAGATGTCCCGGAGCGTGCGGAGGTAGCCGAGAGCTCGCGCATCTTCGACTTTCGCCGCTACCGTAATCCGCCGAGTCATTGTCCGCATGATAGCCTCTGACACCTATCGCGACAAATCGACCCATCGATACGCGAGCCCTTCGAATTCTCGATGCTCATCAGAGAGTACGCGGGTGAAATCCTGCTCGTATGCCGGGAAAAATGAGTCCGCCTCTCCGCCAGCCGGCGGATTCGCATCAATCAGAGTGAGTTTCAAAATATCAGTATACGGTAGCGCCGCTTCATATATCTGCGCACCGCCCCCGATTGAGACCTGTTCGCTATCGAGTGCTTTTCCCTTTTCGATTGCTTCTTCTACCGAAGCAACGAACTCCACATTGCCCCATGATGGAGAAACGTTCTCCCTCATCGCGGAGGGGTCGCGTGTAACCACGATGTTCTGCCGCCCGGGAAGTGGCTTGCCCAAGTACCCCACGATGGATTCAAATGTCTTTCTGCCGAGAACGATGGGGTGACCCGCCGTGAGCTCTTTGAATCGGTGTAGGTCATCCGGTATTCGCCAGAGCAATTCGTTGCCTCTCCCGAGCTCGCGGTTGCGCCCAATCGCTGCTATCGCCACGACTTTTGCGCCTTTCATATGAGCGGAATATACCACACCTCATTTCCCCTTTACCTGCAATCCTGCTCTCGTAACCTGGGGGCTATAATGACCGTCCATGCAGACGTACGAAGTTGAAATAAAGTCACTGCTCGGCAACCCGGAAAATGCGCAAAAAGTGCGCGACGCTCTCAAGCAGGCCGACCCCTCGTGCACAATTCTCTCTCGCAACAAGCAACGCAATCACTACTTCATCGGAGGCGAGCTCTTAAACCTGGCCGAAGTCATGCGCGAACACCTCTCTGTCGAGGCGGCGGCTCGGCTCGACGACCTCGCGGCAAAAGCGACGGATTTCTCGGTCCGCACGAGGGACAAAGACGGTCAGGTGCTACTCGTAGTGAAGGCGTCCCTCGGAGCCGACTCAAGCGCCAATGGTGTCGCACGGCTCGAGTTTGAAGAATGGGTCCAGCTTACGCTCGAAGAGCTCGACGCGCTCGTACTTTCCGCCGGATTCATGTATCAGGCAAAGTGGTCGCGGGAGCGTGAGGAGTACGTGGCACACGGCATCAACATCACGCTCGATAAAAATGCCGGCTATGGTTGGCTCGCAGAATTTGAGAAGGTCGTCGACGACGCGGCAAAGGTGACGCAGGCACGTTCCGACATCGAAGAATTTATGAAGAGCATAGGTGTGCGTGAGCTTCCGCAAGACAGACTTGAGAGGATGTTCGCCTTCTACAATGCGCATTGGTCCGAGTATTACGGCACCGACAATATATTTACTATAGACTAACTACCATGTTCCTCTCCGACACAGACATAAAGAAAGCAGTAAAGAGCGGCGAGATTACCCTTGAGCCGTTCGACACATCCCGTCTGCAGCCCGCTTCGTACGATATCCTCCTTGGCAACAAATTCGTCGAGAACGACGCAAGCTCTACACACTACGTCGACCCCGCTCGTAAGATTTACGCAAAAACCACGGAGAAGATTATTAAAGACGGCGATGAGTTTATCCTTCATCCCGGCGTATCGGTACTCGGCCTCTCAAAAGAATTCTTCGGTACCGACCACTTTCTCATACAAGTCGGCGGCAAGTCCTCGCTCGCACGCATTGGGCTCATGATTCACAACACTGCGGGCATCATCAACCCCGGACACTTTCTCAACATTACGTTTGAGATAACCAACCAGAGCAACATCCCGATAATCTTGCGTCCCGGCATGGAAATCGCACAAATAACATTCTCAAAGCTCTCCTCCCCTCCTGAGCGCAACTACAAGACGGTCGGTCGCTTCGCCAAAGACAACTGGAAACACTTCGTCCCCGCGAAGAGTTCAAAAAAGAAGAGGGTCTCCAAAAAGTAATATGAGCAACCACCCCGAGTATCAGTATCTGGATCTCTTGAGAGAGACGCTCGAGAAGGGTGAGCAGCAGGTAGATAAAGGCACGGGCGTAAAGACCTACAGCGTATTCGGCAGACAGATACGTTTTGACCTCTCAGAAGGCTTCCCGCTCCTCACCACGAAGAGGGTGTATTGGAATGGCGTCTTGCATGAGCTCTTCTGGTTTATGTCGGGACAGAGCAATATCAAGTACCTCGTCGATAACAACGTCCACATCTGGGACGACTACCCGCACAAGATTTACTCAGAGAAAGCCGAGAAGCGTCTGGTGCCCACGATGACGAAAGATGAGTTCATCGCCAAGATAAAAGACGATGCCGCATTTGCAAAGGAGCATGGTGAGCTGCCGCACATCTACGGCGAGAGTTGGAGGCGATGGCCGGCGGAGGATGGCCGCACCGTGGATCAGCTCGGCTGGGCTATCGAGGAGCTTCGCCGTGACCCTGATGCGCACAACACGCTGGTGACCTCATGGAATCCGCAGTACCTCTACTCGATGGCTCGCCCGGGGGAGGGCGCACGCTTCCCTATCTGCCACAACATGTATCAGCTCAACATCAAACACGGCAAAGTGTGCCTGCAGCTGTACCAGAGGAGCGCCGATGTCTTTCTCGGCGTGCCGTTCAACATTGCGAGCTATGCGCTCCTCACGGCGATCGTCGCCAAGATTCTAGGTCGTGAACCGGGAGAATTCGTCCACACGTTCGGCGACCTCCATATCTATGAGAATCACAAAGAGCAGGCACTCGAACAGCTCTCGCGCGAACCCAATCCTCTTCCGAAGATCTCATTCAATCACGATTTTGATTCACTTGATTCGTTCAAGCCCGAATACGTCACGCTGACCGATTATGTCCCGCACGCCGGTATCAAAGCGGAGCTCACGGTCGCGGGCGGGTACAACAAGGACCTGCACGGTGCATAATTTCCCTATGAGCTAATTCCTTACAGACTTTATCCACTAAATTCTCACTCTATGAAAAATCTCTATCCGCATATCAAGAAACAAGATAAGAAGGTATTTGCCGCAATCGAAGGCGAAGAGAAGCGCCAGGCGGAAGGTCTGGAGCTCATCCCCTCGGAGAACTACGTGTCCCAGGCGGTTCGCGAAGCCAACGCCTCAGCGCTTACCAACAAGTACTCGGAGGGATACCCAGGCAAGCGCTATTACGGCGGCCAAGAGTTCACCGACGAAGTGGAGATGATTGCGATCGAACGCGCCAAGAAGCTCTTCGGAGCAAAGTACGCCAACGTGCAGCCTCACGCAGGTGCGCCGGCAAACGTCGGTATGTACTTTGCGCTCCTCGAACCAGGAGACACCGTGCTCGGCATGGATCTCTCGCATGGTGGACACCTCACGCACGGTCACCCCGTCACCTATCTCACCAAAATATTCCGCTTTGTCCGCTACAAGATGAAGGATGTGGAGACGGGAGAAATCGATTACGACGAGATGCGCAAGGTCGCAAAGAAAGAACGTCCAAAGATAGTCCTCGCCGGTTATTCCGCCTACCCTCGTGAGCTCGACTACGATAAGTTTGTCTCCATCGCACGCGAAGTTGGCGCCTACGCGGTCATGGATATCGCGCATATCGCGGGACTCATCGCAGGCAAGGCGGTGCGCAATCCTTTCGACCATGGCTTCGACATCATGACCACCACCACACACAAGACGCTCCGCGGCCCGCGTGGCGGTATGATTCTCACGCGAGAAGATGCCGATTTTGCGAAGAAAATCGACAAGAGCATATTCCCTGGATTACAGGGCGGACCCCTCATGCACAACATCGCAGCGAAGGCAGTGTGCTTCGGTGAGGCGCTCTCCCCCAAATTCCGCGTCTACGCCAAGCAGGTATTGAAGAACGCAAAAGCGATGGAAAAAGTATTTGCTACAAACAATGTGCGCATGTTGACTGGCGGCACGAGCAATCACCTCATCCTCGCCGACGTGTGGGGCAGCATGGGTATCTCCGGCAAGGAAGCAGAGACGCTCCTCGACGAAGTCGGTATGACACTCAACAAAAACTCAATCGCAGACGATGTACGAGGCCCCATGGATCCCTCGGGCATCCGCTTTGGCACACCCGCCATCACGACGCGCGGATTCAAGGCAAAAGAGTCAACGAAGGTCGCTGAGCTCATGATTGAGGCGCTCAAAAACAAGAGCAACAAAAAAGTACATAAGCGTATTCGTGAAGATGTTCGCAAACTCTGCAAACGCTTCCCCATCCCCGAATCGTTTGTTTAAACATGTTCTTCGGCATCGACCTCACAGACCTCCTCCAGCTCGTCGGCTACCCGGGCGTCTTCGCCATCATATTTGCGGAGTCCGGCCTTATCGTAGGCTTCTTCTTGCCGGGCGCGTCACTCCTCTTCACCGCCGGACTCCTCGCCGCTGCGGGTGTCTTCAACCCGTTCATTCTCATCCCGCTCGTCACACTCGCGGCAATCCTTGGCGACAACGTGGGCTATTGGTTTGGCAATAAAGTAGGTATCAAGCTTTTCACAAAGCCCGATTCGCGATTCTTCCACCAAGAGCATCTCCGCCGCACGCAACACTTCTACGAAAAGCACGGTGCGAAGGCAATAATCCTTGCTCGCTTCATCCCTATCATCCGCACGTTTACGCCGATTGTGGCGGGTATCGCGAGCATGAATTACCGCACTTTCTTCATCTGCAACGTCGTCGGCGCACTTGCATGGGCTACGGGCGTGACGACTGCAGCGTATATTCTCGGTACGCGCTTCCCGTTTATCGGTGACTACATAGAAATTGTCATCGTGACAATAATTGCTGTCACTCTCATCCCGCTCTTTTGGGAAATGTTTAAGCAGTACCGCTCGAGGAACGAAGTTGTGTAAGTCGTGCGACGCCACCCCAAAGTCCTCCATTGTCTGCCAGCTCAGCAATTTTGATGTGCGGCGTGGGAGCACCTCCAGCAAGGAGCTTACTGAGTGTTTCTTCGACGCGTTTGATTGGAATCGGATTTATACCAACTATCATTGATCCCCCGAGAACGATAGTCTCTGGCGACCAGCGAGCAACCACCTGACGAAGTCCGCCTGCCAATGTGTCTGCGAGACCATCCCGCACCTCCACTGAATCTAAGTCTCTAGGATCAATCCCAAATTTCGCTCGCACTGCAGTTCCAGATACAAGACCCTCAAGATCAGAGTCTCCGATTTTTATACTACCCACCCCACCGGCTTCGACGATATGCCCGTCTCGGATGAGGGCCCCGCCAACTCCGGTCGAGACAGTGACGTAGACCAGTGTCTTCGCCCCTCTACCAGCGCCGACATATGCTTCTCCCAGCCCGGCAAGAGCCGCATCGTTGACGACATCAGCCTGCACACCGAGAGAGTTCGAAAGTTCTTTTACGATATCAGTTCCCTCCCATCCTTTCAAATTTCCCGCATCTGATATGACCCCGTTTACTACCATGCCTGCAACACACCCCGTGATGCTCTCTATCGCCTCACCCTGAGCGCATTCGCTCGCAAGTGTGACAAAAGTCTTGATTCCTTCTGAAGGATCTTTCGGCGTACGGACTTTGCGCACCTCTCCGATACTCTCGCCTAAGACCGGGGCGACTCGCATATTCGTACCTCCTATATCGAAGACGATGTGCATGAAAATCAGTTCAAGACTGGCAGTCCGCCGAAATCAGTCGCGCGCACTTCTTTGTACTTCGGATTCTTTTTCAGCGCCGGAGCTCCGTCGTGCTCGACGACGTAGTACGCAAATCCCTGCATGGCCTTTACCGCCGTGTAGTCGGCATGCCCCGGCATCGAAGCGGAGTCCTCTGCCCCATCCACCGGGGAATCATCCACCATCACGAGCCATGTCTTCCCGACATTTATCATGAGGTGTCCGTAGCCGGGCGGCATATAGACTTCGTCGCCGGCTTTGACCTGAATCGCATTGAATTCTGCCACCACACTCGGGTCGCTCGGGTCCGCGAGCTTCTGGAGGAGCGCTACGCCCGCACCTTCCTTAAACCAGTACGTCTCATCGAGGTCACCGATGTGGTAGTGGCCATATGTCTTGATGTACTCACCTCCTATCGTACCTGTCTCAAGCGCCATGAGCACATCTCTCATCTTGTCATGCGTCCTTGCCGCGTATGGTTCAAATGTCATGCGGGTATTGTACCAACAAAGTGACCGAAGGTGTCGTAATGTGCAGCCATAGAGCCACTGTTGACAATATCACGCAATGTGCTATAATTGAATTTGGAAATTCACCCAAGAGAAAGAGGTCGCCATGCGAGTTATCGCTATCTTCCTGATGCTTCTCGGTCTGCTCGCTGTCGGCAGCAACGTCGCGGATTCGCTGCTGAACTCCAAGTCGAAGACATCAGCGCAAAGGAGCTTCCCCGTTTACCATTCGTATGACGAAAAGGACGGGGTCCGGTTCGGCAAGGTGGGAGCCATTTCGTACATGCTCGACCGCGAAGGTCGCGCCATGTCCGAGGGCTTTCACAGCTTCTACCGCCTTCCCGACGGGAAGTGGGTCGGTAACATCGGCTCACTGAACTTCTTGCTGGTGAACGGGAAGAGAATCACGCCCGGATTCCACAGCATCTTGGCTCGCAACCATGGGTACATCGCATCCCTCGGAGCACGCTCGTTCGAGCTCCACTCCGATGGGAGCTTCGTTGACCCAGATGCTGCGAACAGCTTTCGCGACCAGAAGTTTCCTGGTTCTCGCGCCGACCGCCTGAAAGGGCGGTCAACTTTTTTATATACCAAGCGAACGGCGTTTTTCGAGGTACGCGAGGATTGCAAGAACGTACGCAGCATGCGCCCAGGTGAGCGGTGTCGCTCCGACTTGCACGCCCGTATGTGGGTGGAGCTGTTCAGAGAGCACGCCCGACGGCTGTGCGTGGCGCACCACCCACGAGAATATGTCACGCACCCTGTCGAGGTCGTGATCATTCTTCGCGCGCGCAGTGAGGTACTCCGCATACCAGAGTGTGGTGATCGCCCAAGGATTACCTGCGGAATTGTGGTCAATCTGGTAGTAATCATCGTTGTCGAAGCGGGCCAATCCGCCGCTCGTAATCCCTCTGCCGAGCGCGCGCACCGTGGTATCCCATGCTTTGTGCAATCGCGGGTCAGTAATCGGTAAGATGCCGAAGCTAAACACACCGTAGATGCTCGAAATATCGATAGTCGTGTCGCGCTCGTACGAGTCTCCGACCGGAGTGAGCATGTTGATAAACATTTCTTCTTTTTCATCCCACAGATGCTCAAGCAGGGCTTCCTTCACCTCTTCCGCTGCCAAACGGTAGCGACTCTCATGTGTATCTTTGCCCAAGACGCGCGAGAGTTCGGCCGCCGCGATGAGTGCGCCGTACACAGCCGATGTGGTAAATGTGGATACGCCACGCTTTCGCTCCCACAAGTCGTAGGATGGGAGCGGGAGATTTGTTTGCGGGTCACGGTAGCGCACCATAAAATTGGCCGCCTTTTCCACAAGCGGGTTGTACATCTCTTCAAGGAAATCCAGGTCCTTACTCCGCTCATAATGCTTGCGAAGCGCATATATCACAAGCGCCGTCTCATCTTCCTGTATCGGCAATTGCGGGATGCCATCCTTTATCCACGGATGCCACGAGGAGCCGAGCGATTTGTCGGGCAGGTATTTATGGAGAAAGTAGCCTTCTTCAAAAAGTACGTCTCTCGAGAATGAGAAAAATCTTTGTGCGGTGTTCATCTCGCCCACCTGGTCAAGCGCGTGCGCCACGTATGCCGCATCGCGCGGCCACACGTACGAGTACGTATCGAGGCCGTACTGCAACATATCGGAATCCACCGACGCCAAGATGCCGCCGTCTTTATCGACCGCAGCGCGCATGTTGAGGAGTGAGCGCTTGAAGAGCGCGACGTGCTCCGCAGTGAGTCCATCGAAATCCCACTGGTACGCATTGACCCACGCGTGCCAGAAATTGGTCGCCGTCTTCACGAGGTGCTCGGGAGTTTTCTTGACCACGTATGCATTGAGATCTTTCGCCTCCTGAATAGACTGCGCCGCTGCGAGCCAGTAGTAGCACGTGCGCGACTGCCCGGGCGCGTAAGAACCGTACAGGCCAAGTATTGAATCCGCGGGTCCGTGTTCTATCGGGTTTTTGGATAGCTCGCCGTCTTCGGCATCGACATGTGACCCCTCTTTGCCTTGAAAGTTGGCGCGTCCGGTCGTGTAATCCTGAAAGGGCTCGCCGTCGAGCCGCGCGCCGATGAGAAAGACGCGGTGTCCCTTGTAGTGGATGAGCGCGCTCGTCTCCGGGTCGAAATACGCCGTGTCTGAGCCGTGCGATTTGTATATTTCAAATTGGTGCGCAAAGTAGAGTTTTATTTCGCGCTTTCTGTCAGACTTGTTGAGCACAGAGACGCGGCGGATGAAGACGGGCTTTTCGTTGTAGACAATATCCTTAAACGTGAGCTCAAGCTGCAGCCGCGCATGCTTCGCCACGATGGCGCTTGCGAGCGCATCGGTCTCGCTCGAGACGCGGATATCCCACTCGCCTCCGCCAAACCACGTCATCTGCCCGTCTACCCACACACCGAGCCGATGCACATAGTGGCCGCGTACATGGTCTTCAAGGCCGACGTGCGGGTAGTAGATGTCGCGCACTTCTCCCCGCTCATCGAGTGAGACGCACAATTCTCCGTTGGAAAGAACAACAGCGCGTGCCATGGTTATTTTCTTTTCTCAAGCCTGAGCTTGAGATCCGAGAGGGCATTCATGTATGAAATATATGCATCGTAGGGCGATTCATACGGCGAGAAGTATGCATGAACATCACCGTCGGCAGACCACTTGGTACACATATAGTAGAAGTGGTCCGACGTCTGCAGCTTGCGCCAATCTTCCATGAGTCGCCCATCGTTGGCCAGCATCACCTGGTCTTCGATACCGTACACCGCATCTATCGCGGCTTTTTGCATGGGATTGCCCACCCACGCGGTGAGGTCGCGGTCGGTGTCCGCCCACGTCACGATATTCGGCATATCCACCTCATCGCGTGGTTCATATGCTTGAATCACCTCGCTCGGCGTCTTAAACGCAATATCGGGATTCTTGTAGAGCTCCTCGGGAAGCTTGTCGAGAAAGTGGAAGATGCCCGTGTCTTCCCACTGGTGCTCTCCGAAGGTCTCGTAGTCCATAAAGAGATTTATCGTGTCCCCCTCCATCGCGTGCACCCACTGTGCGAATTTCTCCGTGGTCAGTGGCCACTCAGACCACTCACGCGACGAAAAACGAAATGCGATGTCGTCACTCAGACGATAGTTCTTGAGGAGTAGGCGCGTATTTTTTGCCCCCTTCGGTGTGTACACATAGTTCGGACTCCTCCAGCCCAATATCGGGTCCCATCCCTCTGCTATCACGCCGAGGTATCCCTCTCTATCGGCCCAGTGCCCGAGGTCGTTGCGGTACGAGAGCTCCGTATTGCGAAAGACGCGCGGCCACACGCCAAAGAGGCGCCGCACAATTTCTCGATGCTTTGCGACCTGCCGCTCAAACTCACCGGGAGAATAGAAAAAAGCGAGTGAGTGGTAGTACGTCTCGCCCAAGACTTCAGCGCGACCGGTGTCTACGACCTGTTTGAAGAGCTCTATCGCCTGGGGCACATACCGCTCGAGCTGCTCAAGCGCGATACCCGAGAATGAAAAGCTTATTCGCATCTCCGGGTGACGCCTCAGGAGGTTGAGAAGGAGCGTCGTCGCCGGAATGTACGATTTGGCGGCGACTTTTTCCACAATCTTGCGGTTGTTGAGGTCGCTCTCGCCGCGGTCGTTGAAGTATTCGGGGTCGTTGCCGATATCAAACACGCGATACCGTTTGACGCGGTAGGGTTGGTGCACTTGAAAGTAAAAGCAGACCGACTTCATGTTCGGTTTTCTTGGCTCACCGCATCATTTTATCATCAAATTATGCACAAATTACATGGGTTCGCTGAAAAACACATTACCGCACCAGCTCCTGGAGGATACCGTCGAGTTTTACTGCCGCATCAGCCCACGTAATGCGGTCAGCCTCCCTTTTGGCATTGTCGGCAAGCGATTCTCGAAGCGCATCATGACTGACCACCGAGAGTATCTTGCTCGCCATCTCATCGATGTCCCAGAAATCGACTTTGAGCGCATGGTGCACCACCTCCGAGACGCCTGATTGCTTTGAAATAAGGACTGGCGTACCAAGCTTCATGCTCTCGAGCGGCGTGATGCCGAAAGGCTCAGAGACGGAGGGCATGACAAAGAGATCGGCAGCCATGTACATCTCATGCCGGTCAGAGCCGGCGAGAAAGCCTGTAAATAGCACATTGCGCGAAATATCGAGTTTCCCTGCGAGCTGCAGTATCTCCTCTTCCATATCCCCCGAGCCGGAGACGACAAACATGACCTTGGGGTCATGCTCCAGCACCTTTTTTGCGGCGCGCAGGAAATAATCGGGACCTTTTTGTAGCGTGAGACGACCGAGAAAGAGGACTATTTTGAATCCGGAGCTCTTGAGGTTGCGCATGCGCTTGAGGCCGTCACCACTTGGCGCAGTGCTCTCGTCGATGCCATTGTGCACCACGCGCACTTTGTCGGCCGGTATGCCGTACTTACTCACAATAATCTGCTTCGTGAAATCAGAGACAGCGACTACCCTGTCGGCCGCTTCCATCCCCGCCTTCTCTACATCATACACATGGCTATTCACGCTCGCGTTGCCACCGCTTCTATCAAACTCTGTCGCGTGCACATGCGCGATAAACGGCTTGCCCGTAGCCTTCTTCGCTTCTATGCCCGCACCGAAAGAGAGCCAGTCGTGCGCATATATCACATCAAACTCTTCTTCTTTTGCTATCACACTCCCCATCCGCGTATAGCGTTCTACTTCATCGAAGAGATTGTTTGCATAGATACTTCCACCGTTCTCCTTTTTATACTTGGAGCTCGTCACATAGGGAGTGAGCGGCGAGTTCACCGCATACTCCACGACACCCGGCCTCTCCGCAAAGACCATGCGCGCCCACGGACTCGAGACGTCGAGCTTCTTTGGCATCACAAATATCACTTCAAATCCGCGCTCGGAAAGCGAACGTGTTATCCCCTGGCATGCGACACCAAGGCCGCCGGAATTGTGCGGTGGAAATTCCCACCCAAACATGAGGATGCGGGTATGCATGAGGTGCCTCAATTTTAGCATCCGGTGTGGTAATCTCTTCCTCATGACTGCACCAAAAGCTGCGCTCTTCGACCTCGACGACACGCTCGCTGAAAGCTTTCAGCCGCCCTCGACGAGCATGGTAGAAAAACTCGGCGTCCTTTTGACAAAAATGCCGGTCGCCATTGTCTCCGCCGCCGGATACGGTCGGATAGAGCGCGATTTTCTTCCGATTCTCGAGAAATCACCCTTTGTGAAGAATCTTTACATTCTCCCCAACAGCTCAGCGCAGGCGTACTCATGGCATGACGGCTGGAACGAAGAATATTCGCTCGCGCTCACGCACGAGGAGCGACACCGCATCCGCGAAGCTATCGAGAAGAGCGCGGAAAATGCAGATCCGCGTGCACTTATCCTCGACCGCGAGGTACAGATTGCGTACGCCGCGATTGGGATGGAGGCGTCACTCGAGGAAAAGAAGTCATGGGATCCGGACCAGTCAAAGAGAAAGGCGCTCAAGGTACGGCTCGACGCGATGCTCCCCGAATTTGAAGTGCTCATCGGTGGTATGACGACCATAGACATCACGCGGAAAGGCATCAGCAAGGCTTACGGGGTGCGCTGGCTCAGTGAGAAACTCCACATATCCCCCGGTGACATGGTCTATGTGGGCGATGCGCTCTACGAGGGCGGCAACGACGCCGTGGTCATACCGACCGGCGTCCGGACTCGCCCCGTCTCCGGCCCCGATGAGACCGAAAAGGTCATCGACGAACTCCTCGCGGTATAGAGCCATCCAAGTGCGATATTATCGCACCACGATTTCGGCCACTTCCTGGTGTGCGGCCCTGTTTTCTCATGTCCGATGTTTTCAACTGCTGTATGTTCCAATATTCTCCTCCAATCGTAACGATACGGATTGCTGCCCAAACCTCAAATTTATTTACCGTACCGGCATGCCGATTCTTCAAAAGTCGTCCACCTGATGGCATGGCCTCGGATATCCATTGCTGACAGGAGTACAAAAAGAAAAACCGCCTTTAACCGGGCGGCACGGCATTTACATGGAGAAGCTTAGAGTATGAAGAAGACCTTGTGACCGAGCGCGACTGCACCTTCATGCGCCACCCTGCACGTGATCCCGCCACACCACCCGATGGCGAGAGCTTCTTTCAAGCCCGGATGGACCTGATCCATCCTTTCGCATGGTTCAGTCTCACCGGTGATTTCGAGAACTAGCGCGGGACCGAAGCAAAGCAAGCGTCCGACGTCGCGCGGGCCGAAACACGCGTCGGAGACATACAGATTCGCCCGACGCGAAAAAATCGAGAGCGAACCACCGATGTCGCGGCAGGCCTGATTCCATTGCGGAACCGAGAGCACCGTCACCTGCCTTTTCCGATCGGGCCCTCCTCGTCCGAGACGGTCTCCCACAAGACCCACGGTGTTCGAGACAGCAATCTTCTCATGTTCGCGCATCCGCTCGCCTTTTCTCGCCTTTGTTGCAATACCGATGAGTTCCACGGATATTCCCTCCCACAAATGATGACAGACCGATTTATACAATATATGCGGTGGTCTGTCGAGCTGTTCGGCGAGGGGCTTCCGCAATATCTGACTAGCGAAATGTGACCGTGCCGCTGTCGTACTTGAGACTGAGGATGAGCTCTCCCTTTGAGGTGAAGTGGTAGCCGGCGGTATTTGCGAGTAGCTCA
>VMEY01000073.1 GCA_007375785.1 Parcubacteria group bacterium Athens0416_74
TGTCGACGCATCTGTGGGAAAAGTGCGCGAGAGAGGCGTGCGGTGCAAAGTCTTGGTGATGAAAAAGCGCGCGCAGCGCGCGCAAATTCTCGCTCGATAAATCCGTAGTCGAAAGCGACATTGTGTGCCACGAAAATAGCGTCGGCGAGAAGGCGCTCGACATCATCCGCAATCTCATCGAAGCGCGGCGCAACACTCACCTCCTCTTGCGTGATGCCGGTGAGTGCAGTAATCCACCCGGGCACACGCGTGCCAGGATTGATGCTTGAGCGATAGGTCTCGACACACACGCCACCTTCGATGCGGAGGATACCTATCTCGATGATGCGACTCGCGATGGCGTGCGTGCCCGATGTCTCGACATCGACAATCGCAAGATTCTTATCCTTTAGACATTCCATACCCAGTCAGTAGAATGTGCCTTTGCGCAAAGCAACCTGCCTGCGCAGGCAGGTTGCTTTGCGCGGCGAGTAACGATGGCTGTCTCGGAGCAACAAATCTAATGCCGAGCTGTCGATTTCCGCTATTGCTGCCCGCCTAAGGCACATTTCACTGCTGGGCATACCTCCTATACGTTCCAAACTTCATACCGTGTCGGTTCGCGGCGCGGCTTGAGGGCTTCTCGAAGAGCGGCGAGGACGGGGCGCATGAGCACAGAGAACACGGTATTGGAGCGATGTGTGTACATACTAAATAGTTTGAGTCGTATAAAAGGCTCGGCGCACGCTCCTCACCTCTGCTATCTCTGATAAACCGACCTGTGTAAATTCCTCGCTCTCTCGCGGAAGTGTCGGGGTCCGCCGGCTGGCGGAAGCCGCCCCTTCAAGAAAGCGCTGAATGTCGAGCCATGTGTCTATTTTTTTCATACCGATTACGTGTGATTAAACCTTTTAATACTTTCTGACGACTGCGATGACCACCGCCTCTATCCGAAAAGACTCGCTGGGATAAATGGGCTTGTAATTTTTGTTGGCGGGCTCGAGGAAGAATCCGCCAGCCGGCGGAGTCCCCGCTGTTTTACGGAGATATTTCATCGTGTACTCACCGTCGACATTGGCGACGACTATCGAGCCGGGCTTGTACTGAGCTTTGCGCTCGACTATCACCATGTCTCCCGGCTGGATACCGGCGTCTATCATCGAGTCGCCTTTCACTTTCAAGATGTAGCTCGACTCTTTGTTGGGCGTGAGGTACTGGTCGAAATCCATCACGTCGAGAAGCTCCTCCTCTGCGGGCGACGGAAATCCCGCCTCCACAAGACCAAGGAGTCTCACCCCTGTCTCCCACTGCGGGAGCAAGTGGCCCGAACGGTCTTTTGAGATAAAGCCCGCTTCGAGAAGCTGCTCGACACGATAGTGAACCGCGCTCTTTGTCTTGTACCCCCAGAGCACCATGAGCTCAGAGAAGCTCGGCATGCGGCGGCGCGAGTCAAAAAAGCGCTGCATTTTCTCACCATATTCCCTCACATCTCCCGCGTCTTTTTCCATATTCGGAGTGTATAGAACGTTCGTTCTGTAGTCAATACTACGACCTGTGTATAACAAAAGAAACGGTCCCGCCGGGTGGGCGGGACCGCAATCTGCGAGCAGCTTTCACGCTGCTTTTTTGAACTTTTCGGCGATGAAGCCCTTCACTGCCTCAACGTCGGCCTCCATGCGGACGAAGCGCTTCTTGCGCCGCATGAGAGTCCGATACTTCGACGACAGCGGCGGCATGAACCCGAGCGACTCCTTGATTGTCGCCGGGAACTTCTCCCACAACGCTGTCTCGACGATGGCAATCGGGGTGCCAACTTTCGGATATTTCCACGCTGCACGCAGCGCGACGGCCGTATGCGGGTCAATCACGACACCGTAACGACCGTACGCGACGTTGATGGCCTCGCGGGTCTGAGCGTCCGAGCACGAATCCGAAAGGAACCCCATCTTCGCGAAGTAGCCGAACTCGGGCAGCGCACTGATGTCGAACCACCCGTTTGCACCAGCCCCCATGTGGGACATCAGATGGGCCACCATCTTTCCATTCCTTCTGAACGCTTCCGCGAGGAGGCGTTCGAAGTTGGAGGCGACCTTGATGTTCATCGACGGACTGTCCGTCATCGCGAGCGGCTCGTTCACGCGCGCGTCGTACCGACCGGTCTTGAAGAACCGGTCGAGCACGTCGTTCTCGTTGGTCGCCACGATGATGTGCTCGATGGGAATACCCATCATCTTCGCGCCGAACGCCCCGTGTGCGTCGCCGAAATTGCCGCTCGGCACCGAGAAGATAATCGGGTCGTCCGGCCCCTTCGCGATGCGCGACCACGCCCAGACGAAGTACGCCGTCTGTGCGATGATGCGCGACCAGTTGATGGAGTTCACCAGACCGAGCATGTACTCGTTCTTGAACGCGTCGTCGCGCATGATTGCCTTCAAGATATCCTGCGCATCGTCGAAGTCTCCCTCGATGATGATGTTGAACACCTTCTTGTCATGCACGCCGTACATCTGACGCATCTGCGCCTCGCTCATGTTGCCCTGACTGGGCGAGAGCACGATGATGCTGATGCGCTTCTTGCCGCGAAGTGCCTCGATGGCGGCCGAGCCGGTGTCGCCGGAAGTCGCCACAATGATGTTCAGGTACCTGTCTTTCTTCTCGAGCCAGAAGTCGAGCAGCTCGCCGAGCAGCTGGAGCGCCATGTCTTTGAACGCCCACGTCGGACCCTGCGAGACCTTGAGCAGGAAAAGTTCCTGGTCGAGCTTCTTGACGGGCACGATGGCGCTTCCAAATTTCTTTCGCGTATAGGCGCGCTTCAGAAGCCGCTTCAGGACTCGTCTCGTCTCCTCGTCGACGTACGGAGCGAGCACCGCGTACGCGACGTCGGTGTAGCGGCGCATCCGCAAAATGCGACGCTTTTGGTTCTCGGTGAAAACCGGCCACTTCTCGGGAATGTAGAGACCCCCGTTCTCGGGAATCCCCTTGAGAAGGGTAGTTGGGAAGTCGACGAGGGGACCCCCTCTCGTATCCTGGTACAGCATGGCTCAGCCTCTCGTTTGTTGCCGTATTCTCCATCCGCACACATGCGGTATGGCACTGGGGCGCATCATACGCAT
>VMEY01000007.1 GCA_007375785.1 Parcubacteria group bacterium Athens0416_74
ACTCTACCGCTCATGAGCTACGGCGGCTCTCACTTGCTCACGGAATTTGCGGCACTCGGCATGCTCATGGGCATGCGCCGCAATGCGCGAGTGACCGTGCGCGCAAGAGATGAAACGGAGCTTATCGGCGCTATCTAATCTCGATAGACGGCGAGAGTCCCAGACAACATCTTCTCGACGTTAAAATCTGTCTCGACTCTTTTTTTCAGGCTGGACCCAAGTCGCATTCGGAGGGCCTCGTCCTCAAGGAGCTCTGAGAGCGCGTGTGCAAAGAGCTCGGGGTCGTCCGAAGGGCAGAGTGCTCCGCTCTCCCCGTCTTTCACGATGTCGTTGATACCTGGGATGTTTGTCGCGGCAACAGGGAGAGACGCGAAACCCGCCTCGAGCAACACGTACGGCAGGCCTTCCTTGCGTGAAGTAAGAGTAAAGATATCAAATGCCTTCAAAAGCTTTGATGCCTGTGCCACATATCCGAGCAGGCGCACGTGTTCAGTGAGGCCTCTCTCCGCGATGAGAGCAGTGAGTGATTGCTGAAGTTCACCTGACCCAACGATGAGAAACACAAAGCGCCCGCCGGACCTACGCAAGATTTCACACGCTTTGAGCGCGTAGGGGAGTCCTTTATTTGGCACGAGCTCGGAAATAGTTCCTATCCATGGCAGGTCCGCAGGAATATCAGGAAAAACAGAAAGAAGCTGTGCCCGAGCCTTGTCGCGCTCAAGCATCTCAGGTGCATGCAAGCCGTTGTATACGAGTCTCACTTTTCGCGCGCAGAAGGGTAGGCGCGCTGCGCGACGTGCCGTGTCTTTGGAGATACAGATGACCCGATGGCTCAACACAAATGTCATCCATGTCGCGAGAAAGATTGCGAAGCGCGATAGGAAAAAACGAGGTTCATCATAGGCGAGGCCATGCGAGGTAAATACGATCCGTTGTACCCCTGAGAGTCTCGCGGCGAGTGCGCCAAGACCGCCGGCTTTCGAGCTGTTGAGGTGCACGATGTCAGGACGCTCCGCACGTATGGTGCGGACGATAGAGGAAAGGGCACGGATGTCGTTGAATGTGCGGACGTCCCGCACCATGTCCGGGATGAAGATTGTACGGATGCCCGCATGTCTGAGCATATCGATAAGCGGCCCTGCGCTCTCAGAGTCCTGGGCAGTACCGCAGAGTGCCACTACATCGAATGCATCCTTCGGTAGAGCAGTCGCAATATCAAAGACGTATCTCTGGGCGCCGCCGAGATTGGATTTTGTGACGACGAACATCACTTTTTTGCGATTTTGAGCCGTTTCTTGATTCATACGGAGGTCGATGCCATGATACATGAAAATATGACCTTGGTACCGAAACGAGAGTATTTGCTCCTGCTTGCAGGGGATTTGGTAGTGTTTGTGGCTTCTCTCTGGCTTACCCTTGCTGCACGCTATCTTGAGGCGCCTTCGACTGACCTTTTCCTGATACACCTGAGACCGTTTGCGCTCCTTTTTGCCGCATGGGTGGGTGTATTTTTCCTTGCAGGACTCTATGGGAAACACACACGAATTTTCCGCAGCAGGCTCATAACCACAATTCTCTATACGCAAATCATCAACATGATAATAGCGGCAATCTTTTTCTTCTCCATCCCGTCATTTGGCCTCTCGCCCAAGACCATACTCCTGCTCTACCTTATCGTGTCCTTTGCACTGATATTCTCATGGCGCGGTGTCATCTTCACGCGCCTCCCGCGCTCAAAGAAGCTTCGAGGCGTACTTATAGCTCACGGAGCCGATGCCATGACGCTTGCCGAAGAGATTAGTCGTGACCCGCATGCGACATTCTCCTTCGACTATGTTGTCGACACGTCGACGGTTCCCTCTCATGAGGTGATTCAGAAAGCGTGTCGCGTCGCCGGTGAGGAAGATGTGACATTTCTCGTCGCGGACTTCTCTGATAAAGCCGTATCCGCCGCGTTGCCGATTATCTACGACGCTGCCTTTCAAAAGAATCGTTTTGCGCTTGTCGAAGCATCAGAGCTCTATCAGGAAATCTTCGACAGGGTGCCGCTCTCTCTTATCGACTACGAGTGGATACTGCGCAATGTGAGCACCTCCAACGTCTACGACCTCGTAAAGCGACTCATGGACATCGTCGGCGCAATTGTTATCGGGCTCCCATCGCTGCTGGCATACCCCTTCGTGATGCTCGCCATAAAGCTGGACGATGGGGGGAGTATTTTCATTTCTCAGCAGCGCGTCGGCAAGTACCAGCGCCCCATCACGGTCTACAAATTTCGCAGCATGAGCGGTAACGACGAGGGGAATTATGGAGAGGGCGGCAAGAGCGCTCTTACGGTGACGAGGGTTGGCCGGATACTCCGCGTGCTTCGCATCGATGAGTTGCCGCAGCTTTGGAACGTACTTCGCGGTGACCTATCTCTGGTGGGTCCCCGCCCGGAACTGCCTGCGCTTGCGGCACAGTACAGTGCCCGAATCCCGTATTACAATGCGCGCTACCTCGTCTCTCCTGGTCTCTCCGGGTGGGCACAGCTTCGGCATGATAGGCACCCGCATCATGGTGCCGATGTGGCCGAGACGAAAGAGAAACTCTCATACGACCTCTACTACCTCAAGCACCGTTCCCTACTCCTCGACGTCTTTATCATCCTGCAGACCGTGCGCGTCGCACTCACTGCGAGGGGATCTTGAGCATCTGGTAAGATGGAAATATGTCGGAGAAAGTAGTTGTCACGGGTGGCGCGGGCTTCATAGGCTCTCATCTCGTTGATGCACTTGTGGGGCACGGCAAAGAAGTTCACGTAATCGACAATTACGTCGGTGGGAAACACGAGGACCGCATCAATCCAAAAGCGATCTACCAGGAACTCGATATTCGCTCGACTGACGCGCTTGTCTCTGTCTTTGATGGCGCGGATATCGTATTCCACACGGCGGCAATACCACGTGTCCCATACTCAGTGGAGCATCCCGTCGAGACCACGGACAACAACATAACAGGGACTGTCTCAGTGTTTGATGCTGCCGCAAAGGCGAAAGTACGCAGGGTCGTCTATTCGTCGTCCGGTTCGGCGTATGGAGACCAGGCCGTACTACCTCTCGAAGAGTCCATGATAGCGAACCCCGTGAACCCGTACGGCTTGCAAAAATATGTGGGTGAACTCTTTGCGAAAATATGGCCGGGCGTCTATGGCGTCGAAACAGTGTGTCTCAGGTACTTCAATGTGTACGGGCCACGACTCGACCCGGTAGGACCGTATGCACTTGCGGTGGGTGCTTTTCTGCTTGCGAGAAAAGAGGGACGACCACTCACCATCTTCGGTGACGGGACCATCACACGTGACTACACGCATGTTCGCGATATCGTGAATGGAAACATCCTCGCCTCGCAGAGTACCAAAGTCGGAAAGGGTGAGGTGATAAATCTCGGTGCCGGTAGAAACGTAACGATTCAGTACCTTGCCGAGCTTATCAGCAAGGACATCGTCTATGGGCCGCCACGCGTCGAGTCACACGATTCAAAAGCCGATAATCGTCGTGCAAAAAAATTGCTCGGATGGGAACCAAGCGTGACACTCGAGGACGGAATCGCCGAACTTAAACAACTATTCGGCATATCATGATTCTTGATGGACGGGCTATCGCCGATGATATCTACGCCTCGCTCTCTGCGAGGCGCGCAAACATAAAGCGCCCCATCACCCTGGGCATAATCGTAAGCGGTGCGAACCCGGTCATAGAATCGTTTGTGCGCATCAAACGACGCGCGGCGGAGAGACTCGATATTGCCATGGAGCGAGTCGATCTCGCCGAATCCGAGGACACTGCCTCCGCGATTGCCGAAGTAAAAGAGCTCGCGTCACGCACCGACTCCCTTATCGTGCAGCTCCCACTTCTTGTCGATATCGATACAAACGCGACACTCGCCGCGATTCCATTGCTTAAAGACGTCGACGCTATTAACCCGGATATTCCTGAATCAGAGCGACCTGTACACGCGCCTGTGGCACTTGCCGTCGTCGAGATGTTGAATCGCGCGAACGTAGAGATAGCGGGCAAGAGCGCTGTGGTCATCGGCGCCGGAAGACTTGTCGGCGCCCCCTCCGCTGCACTCTTGCGCTCTCTCGGGGCGGAAGTCTCGATGTTTACGCTCGACGAGGGAAGTATCGAAGATCTCAAAGATGCCGATATTATCGTGTGCGGTGCCGGCAATCCCGGATTTGTGAAGCCCGAACACATCAAAGAGGGCGTCGCGATTATTGACGCGGGCGCATCGGAACTCGGCGGGGAGATTCGCGGGGATGCGGATAGGGCATGCGCAGAGAAAGCTGCTGTATTTACGCCGGTCCCGGGAGGTGTGGGCCCGGTCGCAGTCGCTCTGATTTTCAGAAACTTGCTCGATTTGGTCGAAAAAGCTGAGGAGTAAAGCCGTATTGCGCTAGCTCGCCCCTCGCGTATACCCCGTGAGATAGAGATATCGTGGAAATGGCTCAAAGCTTGGCGTTTTTATCTCACGGGGTATACTGCTGCGCATGGCAAATAAGCGCTTTCTAGCGTTCATCATATTCATCCTTGGGGCAGCCCTCGGTTGGTACATATTCAACGGGCAGATGGCGGGATCGCATCCCTTTAAGCTGGGACTCGACCTCTCCGGAGGCACGCAGCTTGTGTACCGCGCAGATCTCTCTGCTATTCCTGATGCCGATGCATCGGATTCCATGGAAGCACTACGCGATACGATAGAGCGTCGCGTGAATCTCTTTGGTGTGGCAGAACCCATCGTGCAAACACAAAAAGCAGGCGCATTTGCAGGAGAGCCGGAGGAGAGACTTCTCATCGAGCTTCCCGGCGTGACCGATACGCAGCGCGCAATAGCGCTCATCGGAGAGACGCCGGTCCTCGAATTCCGCATGCTCAAAGAGGACGCAGAGATTCCGGAGAATGCATCCACGAGCACTATCGCAGCTGCTTTCGAAGATGCGTCGATAACAGGCAAACATCTTGAAAGCGCGCAGCTGCAATTCCAGGGCGGCCCCGGCATGGCAAATGAGCCTGTCGTCGTACTCAATTTCAATACAGAAGGCGCAGAAATATTTGAGCGCATGACGCGTGAGAATGTAGGACGGTACTTCGGCATCTTCCTTGATGGTCAGCCAATCTCCGTGCCGGTCATTCGCGAAGCGATACCCGGCGGTACCGCGGTTATCTCGGGCGGCTTTGCGCCGGACGAGGCAAAAGGGCTGGCTCGCAATCTAAACTACGGCGCGCTCCCGGTACCAATCGAGCTCATATCCACTCAGACGGTGGCGGGCACGCTCGGTGAGGAAGCGGTACGCGACGGAATCTTTGCAGGTCTCGTCGGTGTTGGTGCGGTCGCGCTCTTTATGCTCCTCTGGTACCGCTTGCCGGGACTTATCGCGAGCCTCGCGCTTCTCGTATACATCATCGTGACGCTCGCTCTCTTTCAGGTAATCCCAGTGACGCTTACTGCCGCTGGTATCGCCGCGTTCATCCTCTCGATAGGTATGGCGGTAGACGCCAATGTGCTGATATTCGAACGCATGCGTGAAGAGCTCGCATCGGGGAAGAGCACGCACGATGCGATACAAGAAGGTTTCGCGCGAGCGTGGCTTTCCATTCGCGATTCCAACATTTCTTCGATGATAACGGCAGTTATCCTCTTTTGGTTTGGCACATCACTCATCAAGGGCTTTGCCCTCGTGTTCGGTCTCGGTGTTCTGGTCTCGATGCTCACCGCTATCTCAGTATCGCGCACCTTCTTACTCGCGCTTGGCATGAATGCGAAGGGCAGTTTTAGCAAGTTTCTGTTCGGCTCCGGCACACGTGTATGATAATCATCCGCAACAGAATAATCTTTTTCGCCATTTCGGCACTCCTTGCGCTCGGTTCGCTCGGAGCCCTCTTCACGTACGGTCTCGAGGCAGGCACCGACTTCACCGGTGGCTCGCTCGCGGAGGTTCGTTATGAGGGTGCACGTCCGGAGACGTCGATGCTCACCAAACAGCTTGAGAGCGCCGGTTTCCATGGCTTTTCTCTGCGTGAGTCAGGTGATAACGGCTACACACTTCGTGCAGCGACACTCACAAACGAGCAGCGCGGCAATCTCGCGAGCATTCTCTCGTCGGAGACGAGTGCAGCCAACATCTCCCAGCTTTCAGAAGTGGGACCTACAATCGGCGTAGAGCTTCGCAACAAAGCATATGTCGCAGTAGGGCTTGTCCTGCTCTGTATTCTTCTTTTTATCGCGTTTGCGTTTCGCAAAGTTTCGAAGCCAATCTCAAGCTGGGTATACGGTCTCATCGCGCTCGTCACGCTCGGCTTTGACGTGCTTATTCCGCTGGGCTTTTTTGCAGTGCTCGGGCACTATGTCGGGGTGCAGGTAGACACGCTTTTTGTCACCGCAATCCTCACGATTCTCGGCTTTTCGATACACGACACGATTGTGGTGTTTGATAGAACCCGCGAGAATCTTCGCATCAACGAAGAAAAGGGGAGAAGGGAGGATTTTGCGGAGACAACGGGTCGCTCAATCAATCAAACGTTTGTTCGCTCAATCAACACTTCGCTTACCGTGTTCCTCACTCTCGTGGCGCTCTACATGCTTGGCCCCGTGTCCACCGAATACTTTGCTCTCACGCTGCTCGTGGGCATCATCGCAGGTACATACTCGTCGATATTCCTTGCGACGCCGCTCCTGGTGGTCGTGGAGCGCTGGAGGGCGAAAAAGTAGGATGCTTGACAGGTCGACTACGACCTGATACTATTGCAAGTAAGAGCAGTTTCAGGACTCCCCGTGCCCGCGCATTCGAAATAGAAACAGAGGGCAGCAGTGTGAAGTTACAGAGGCCTTAGGGCCATCCATTCTGGAACGAAAGATATCTCAAAGCCCCCCAACCAGACTGGTAGAGGGGCTTTGCTCGTACGGTAGGGTACACTGGCCGCCATGAAGCTCAAGACAGTCGGTATCATCGGCCATGGAGCGTTTGGAGGGCTCGTGGAGGCGCTCCTGAGGCGTTTTGCACCCTCTGTGGGAGTCCGGGTATATTCCTCGAGGCATGCGCCTGATGGCGAGAGATTTCACTCGCTTGAGGAGGCTTCGCAGAGCGATGCGGTAGTCCTCGCCGTACCCATATCCGCGTTTGAACCGGTGTTGGAAAAGGTCCTTCCGCATATGCGTGCAGACACCATCCTTGTTGATGTCGCGACAGTAAAGATGCATACGACCGAGGTCCTCAAGCGACGTGCCGGCAGCCAACCGTATATTGCGACACATCCGATGTGGGGTCCTGAGAGTTATGAAAAGAAAGTTGGCGATGTCAGTGGATTCCGCATTGTTGTCACAGAGAGCACTATCCCGGAGCCCACAAAGGTGGAGCTGCTTTCTTTTCTGCGCGATGTTGGTTTTGACGTGGTCGAGATGACCTCCGAGCAGCACGACAAACATCTTGCAGAGTCGCTTTTTCTCACGCATTTTATCGGTCAGATTGTTGCGCGCGCTGGCTTCGATCGTACCGAAATAGACACGGTCTCTTTTGGCTATCTCATGGACGCTGTCGAGAGCGTAAAGCATGACGCGCAGCTTTTTGCAGATGTGTTTGCCTGCAATCCGTACTGTGCGGAAATCCTCCAACGTTTCGGAAAGTCGGAAGAGGAAGTCCGCCACCTTTTGGAGAAATAGAAAAGGCGCCGGTCAGAAACCGGCGCCTTTCGTGTGCAAGGTGTCGTGATTTCAGGTCGCTTTGCTGGCAGCTTTCTCGAGTGCGTGCATCGCACCTGCCTGCGACGCGCGGCTGAGCAGCTCGCGAACCACCCGATCTGGATGCTGCATCAGTTCAGCGAGAGGTTTCTGCCGCTGTTTGGCGAGATTCTGTGCCTCCCTGAGAATTTGCTCGCGGGCAGCAGTGCGGATTCCTTTGGTCTGCGTAGACATCGCATGTCTCCTTGGTATCAAAGAACAGAAAGGACCGATGTGGCGCCTCTGTTCTGGTTGCGAATTGCGATCCAGAATACAAAAATCGCCCTCATGACACGAATGAATACTCGTGTAATAAGGGCGATTTTCTTCGCGGTACCACCTTACTTTTGTCTTACCAGCTCCGCTTCGCGACACTGGTTCTCTCTATTACGGGAGACCCCGAGCTTCCACTTACGCAGAGGCTATCTCACCGGGCCCAATCCCGCACCAATGCGGGACCCGGATCAACGATTTTATCTGTGGCCAGGTTACTGTCTCTCGCTAAAGTTGTCAACAAACAGAGGGGCGCCGATGATGATCGGCGCCCCTCAACCTGTGTCTCATATCGAGCATTCAATAATGCGCGATAAGCCCCATGTGAATGTTGGGAAGTGCATGCGTCGCTCCGAACGTAAAGCGTCGCTTCGGGTCGTCGCGATAGTCGAAGGCGCCCACCCGAATAGGAATGATGTCTTTATCCGCTTGAACAAGGAAGTTAACGGTAGCGCCGAGATCGCCCTCCTTGCCGCTTTTGAAGAGTCGCACCATGCTACGCATAAAGCTCGCGACGTGAGCGACGTGTACGAACGACTTTTCGCCGAAACGCTCGACGATTTGATCATGCACCGCGGGACCTTCTGTCAAGCGATGGAATTTCAAAACACGCTCGGGCACATCGTGCTCGACGATGCCCATGAGTTGGTCCCTGCAGCAGTAGTCCTCGAGTTCGATTCCGAATGGATCGAACATCTTGCTGTCGGTTGCGAACGCTTTTCCCGCTGTGAACCGTGATACGGCCTCCATGCGCAGCGTGCGTGCCACATACTTGAGTCGTCCGTTGAGTTTCTCGTTCATATTGCCCTCGTTCCTTTTGGGTTCAACAGGTTGCGTCAAAGAGCCATCCAGGCTCCATCACGGAACCTGTCCCAGATCTTCGCGATCTGGAATCTGTTTCGAATCATTTCGACGCAGATTCCAGGGCACAAATGAGAAGCCCCCTCTTGGGGAGGGGGCTTCGGGTTGTTTTGCGTTTCCTTATTTTCCGGATGTCGCAAAAGCCAAAGCCCCCTGTTTCCAGTAGCTAAAGAAATATGCGGCGAATGCGGATACCGTAGTCATTAAGAAAGAGAGTATACCTTTGCAAAAGACTGTCAAGAGCGTAGGATTCCAGCAATGAAAATCGGTGTCATGGGGGCAAAGGGCAGCTTCTCCGAAGAGGCCGGACGGATGTACGCGCACAAAGCGGGGGTTAAGAAGTTTGCGCTCGAGTACCTGATTTCGGCGGAGAACGTACTCTCGCATCTCGAAGAAGGCGCTATCAGCATCGGTATCTTTCCGATCGAGAATTCCAATGGCGGTATCGTACTCGAATCAGTACACGCCATGGCGAGACACCGCTTCAAGATAAAGAAGATATTTGAGATGGATGTGCACCACAACCTGCTCGTGAAAAAGGGTGTTACTGCTGAGAAGATAAAGACGATTACGTCGCACGACCAAGCTATCAAACAGTGTCGGATGTACCTCAAGCGCGTATGGCCGAAAGTGAAGATACGGGAGTATGTCGACACTGCAAAAGCAGCAGAGGATCTCGCGAGTGGGAAATTGCCCGCATCGACCGCGGTCATTGCTGCGCGTGCCGCAGCCCAGGTCTATAAGCTCGATATACTGGAGGAATCTATCCAAGATTTGAAGTTCAATTTTACGAGCTTCATAGCCGCCGAGGCGCTCAAATAGAGGCAGTTGACGCGGAGAGTGTCGGTGGTAGCATCGTGGCTATGAACCAGACGTTCATTAGCATCTCGATTATTTCCCCGACCGGGGGTCTTTCGAGCTGTTAGGTTCTATCGAATCAACCAACTCAAAAGGCCCCGACAGGGGTCCTTTTTAGTTCTGATCTTTGGAGGATGGCTATGAGTGATCCGAAACTGAGTAAAGAGGAAGTCGCCGCGAGGCTGAGTCGACTCGTCGAGTCGCGCCTGACCGACCGTGTTCTCGATATCCTGTCGGAGAAAGGAAATGTCGACTGGCTCGAATCCATGATTGAGAGCTCCTTTAAGCGCGTCGAAAAAAAGCCGCTCCTGGCTGAGACAGGTGTGCGTGCTTGAGGATCGCGCGTCTTCCTACCGCCACCTGCCTTGAGGAAAGCGGGTGGTTTTCATTTGCTTGACAGTTTCTGGAGGTTCGATATTCTCAAAGTATGTCGAACAAGCACATCAAAGGCCTCGTCCTTGGACTCCTTCTTAGCCACACCGGTGGGGGTTCTGCTTGTCTCTAAATCACAAGATATAGAAACAAGGAGGCCCCTCACCGGGGCCTCCTCTCTTTTCGGGAGTGCACATTCATTAGTTCTTTGACTTCGTAAGAGTATTTCAGAGTCAACGGTCCAGTTATGGACGACTCATCCACTGGCTAACTCTCGAGGAGTGAAGATGGCTGACAGCGAACAGTACCAAGGACGGAGTAATCGTCGAGGTAAGTCTCGGCAAATCTCTGCGCAAATTTGCTCCGAGATTGAAGGATGGCACAACGGATCTCGCCGCGGTGCGAGGGTCGAAGACTGGCGATTTCATGCGTCGGGAGACGACTGCACGAAATATCGTTCCGGTAGGGCCGGGGTAACTCGGCAGTCACAACAGCGCTAAACAGGAGACAGCAGCATGGTTGACGTAATCGGCGGTCCGGATGGACCGGACTTGACGGTGGGCGTGCTCGCCGTCCAGAGACAGCACGAGTCGAAAGCGGCGACGGGGGTCCTTTGTCCTGAACACCCCAACTGCTGGGGTGAGCTCGTGCTCCGTGCAGCGACGGACCTCGAGAATCAGGAAATCGTTTTCCTCGAAGCGAGAAAGTCGGAGATGCGAAGGCCCGACGCTTGGAGGCGGTTTCGCGGTGCCCTCACCGGCGAAGAAGAAAAAATTCGTCAGCTACTTGCTGACGGCAAACTGAAAAAGAAACCGGGGCCGAAAGGTCTCTTCCTGCTCTACCACATCGAGGAAAAGGGGTAACTCCATGGACGCGAGAATTGCACAATTGATTGAAGCGCTTCGCCACCGTGGCTACACGGACCGCAATGACACGGATGAGTCCAACTACGATTGGCGTCAGAGGCGCTGGTTTGGACCTGAAGGTATCTCGGAGACGATCTTCCAGGTCGTGAGGGCGAACGTGTACACGCGTATCGTGCTCGTCAATCCGGACAGCACGGAACCGTTTGCTTTCTTCCAGTACACGGCTCCGACCGAAGGCTCTGATGCGTGTCCGGCCCGACCGAAAACGATGTTTTATCGGAACAAGGGCTTCGTCTCGGATCGCAAAAGTGTCGGCGGCATCCTGGATTCGATTTTCCAACCTGAGACGGTTTGTCAGGAAAGAGAAGTCGCATAGCACGCCCGGCGGAATATTCGTTGCTCTCGGGAATCTCAACAAGCGGCCGCCGGTGTCTCACCGGCGGCCCTTTGCTTTTCCCCATTTCGACTTAGAACCACAAGCAGCGCGGTAGGGTATAAGGAGGTATGCAGAAGATACTTCTCGTACAGTCGCGAACCACAGAAGAAGGTATCGAGCGTGAACGAAATAATTTTAAAAGGGCGGTGGGTGATTCCGCTGAGCTCGGCTTTCTCTCGGCACTCGACGAGCACCTAGCGTGGACGACGCCGGAGAAATTGCTCGAAGGGTATAACGGCGTGATATTCGGCGGGTCATCAGACTTCGACTTCCATGGCGGTAGGCCGGACAGTGACCCCGTGAGGCTCATGTCGATGATGATTTTGTCGCGTGCAAAAAATATCGTCTCGTACGCGATGACACACGATATTCCGACACTCGGTGTGTGCTTCGGCCATCAGATAATCGGACAGATGCATGGCGGCATGGTGACCAATGACAGAGAGCAGAGCAAGATGGGTGCATATGAAGTAGCGGTCACCGAAGAGGGGAAGAGGGACCCGCTTTTCTCTGTGCTCCCCGAAAAATTCTTTGCGCAATATGCACACAAAGACAGCGTCACGAATATGCCGGAGGGCGCGACTCTCCTTGCGACCGGTCCCGCGTGTCGATTCAGTGCACTTCGGTACGGGAGACGTATATACACAGTGCAATTCCACCCGGAGGTCTTGAAGATGTCGAGAGGGCCGGAACACGAGACTCCAGAGTCATCGCGAATCGTGTCCTTATGGGTTAAACGCATCGCGGTAACGCACAGCATCCCCTTGACCGCACGCGCCGAAGGCGTAGCGTGACAGTAGAACAAGGGTAAAGGTCTAGGGAGAGAACCATGAGCTTTACGTTCCCGGGCGGAAGTCGCTGCTTCGTTGGCGCGCAAATACGAGACGGCACATGTACCTGGCAGGAGTGGAACACAATTGCGTTCGACGCTTTCCTGGTACGCATCGCAGAGCTGCAGAGCGCGGGATTGGTCCAGGTTCAGGTCTGTGAGCAGGGTATGCTCGTGACGCAACCGAATCCCAAACGCTTCCATTTGAAGGCGTTCCTGACCCAAGCTACCCTGCTCGCATACGTCCTCGAGAACCTCTGGGATCGCGACTTCATCAAGGTGGCCGCGTCGGAGATGCTTCCGCATGACATCGAGTTCAAAGAGGCGGCATAGAGCCGCTTTACGACCGGAAGGGGCGCCCTGGCGCCCTTTTCACTTGACACCCCCTAGCGTGCCGACTATACTCTCCCGACCATCGCTCCTGATGGCTTCTGCTGGGTGTGCGCTAGCGCCTCAGCCTTGTGCCGGATCAAATCCGTCAGCCACATTGTGGCGAAGCGGAGAGGGATGGTTGAACTTTGACATACTGAATAAACAAGATTGTACGCATTACAATGCGGTCTTCTTCATTGAAGACTGCAGGTAAGAACACAACACACACCTTCAACATTCGCGTTGCGAATGTTCAGGGTAAACAAGCAAGCAAGAACACAAATAGAAAACATGTATGGAATTCTTAGGAGGATTTCACGCATGAGTAAACAGTAAGGAACAAAAGAATATCCATTCTTTTGTTTCGTCCATCCTAAAAAAGAAGTTAAGTCAAATTCGTAAGAATTACTTTTTCTGCTGCGGATCCGTCCAATAATGCAGAGAGAGGTACTAATTCTTTTACTTAGAGTTTGATCCTAGCTCAGGGTGAATGCTGGCGGTATGGATAAGGCATGCAAGTCACGGGGGCCGCAAGGCAACCGGCAGACGAGGTAGTAACACGTAGGTACGTACCCCGAAGACTGGTATAGCTCGCCGAAAGGCGGGGTAATCCCAGATAGTCTCGAAAGAGTAAAGCTCCGGCGCTTCGGGAGCGGCCTGCGTAATATCAGCTAGTTGGTGAGGTAATGGCTCACCAAGGCTATGACGTTTAGGGGACCTGAGAGGGTGACCCCCACCGATGAAACTGAGACACGGTTCATACCCCTACGGGGGGCCGCAGCCGAGAATATTCGACAATGGGCGAAAGCCTGATCGAGCGATACCGCGTGGTGGATGAAGCGCTTCGGCGCGTAAACACCTTTTATGGAGGAGGAAGTTATTGACGTTACTCCATGAATAAGGGGCTCCTAAAGGGTGCGTAGGTGGTCGTATTAGTCGTCTGTTAAATCCCCCGGCTCAACCGGGGAGATGCGGGCGAAACGGTACGACTAGAGGGCGTGAGAGGTGCATAGAACTCATGGTGTAGGGGTAAAATCCGTTGATATCATGGGGAATACCGAAAGCGAAGGCAGTGCACTGGCGCGTTCCTGACACTCAAGCACGAAAGCGTGGGTAGCGAACGGGATTAGATACCCCGGTAGTCCACGCCCTAAACGATCTCAACTGGCTTTCCGGAGTATCGACCCTCTGGGAGGCGAAGCTAACGCGTTAAGTTGAGCGCCTGGGTAGTACGGCCGCAAGGCTAAAACTCAAAGGAATAGACGGGGGCTTGCACAAGCGGTGGAGCGTGTGGCTTAATTCGTCGCTAAGCGAAGAACCTTACCAGGGCTAGAAATCCTACTGCACGCCTAGCGAAAGCTAGGAAGCCTTCGAGGGTGTAGGACAGGTGATGCATGGCTGTCGTCAGTTCGTGGTTTGAATCGTTCCCTTCAGTGGGGTAACGAACGCAACCCTCGTTGCCAGTTACAAGTGTCTGGCGAGACTGCCCCCTCACGGGGGAGGAAGGTGAGGATGACGCCAAGTCAGCATGTCCCTCTGATGTCCTGGGCTGCACACGCGCTACAATCGCCGTTACAAAGGGGCGCAATAGGGTAACCTGGAGCAAATCCTTAAAAGCGGCGCCAGTTCGGATTGGGGTCTGCAACTCGACCCCATGAAGCCGGAATCGCTAGTAATCGTGGGTCAGCTACACCACGGTGAATACGTTCTCAAGCCTTGTACTCACCGCCCGTCAACTCAGGGAAGTTGGGAGTGCCCAAAGCTCATCCTTGCGATGGTCCAAGGCAAGCTCAATGACAAAGAGTAAGTCGTAACAAGGCACGGGTAGCGGAAGCTGCTCGTGGATTCATTCCAACATTGGACGCTGAACCTCTCGCAAGAGAGCGGAAGCTGATAGTCGATACTTGCTCTCCGCCAAATTGGCGGAAGCGAATTAGGAAATGGCGTTCATCCTTAAATGATGCCTGACTGATCGGGAAAGACCGATTGTTTGGACGAAACAAAAGAGTGTGTATCAAACTGTTTGAGTGAACTGCAATCTTGATAAAAAACACCGACCGCTTTATGCGGCACGGTGTTTTTTGCTGCGCCGTTATTCTTTTATCCTGAGAGGTGTTACGACCCCTTGCTTTTTTTGCGTCTCCACGACGTCGTTACGATGTTTAACAAGATCAGGGTGCATTAAGACTTCAAGAATCTTTTCGGCGGGGATCACGATAGCGATACCCATATTGATTCTGCTCTGGTTGTCGGAGGCATCAGTTTCCGACGCATCAATTTTTGCTGAGTCAACGCTCCAATGCCCGTGTATGAGGCCAGCGAGAAAAATTCTGCTTGTGCCTCCAAGAGAAGTATTGTTGTCCTTTAGTTTGAAATAAGGCTCTTTAAAGAACACTGGCGATCCACTTAAGCCGCCAATCGACCTCGCCTCTATGAGGTAGGCGTCTATTTCTGTGTTGTGCCATTTAACAGCGACCCTTTCATTTTTATCTCTTGAGAGAAGCGCAACATTGCCGACTCGTACTATCGGGAGATTAGCGAACTTTCCATGATGTTGTGAAAATAGCCCAATAACAAACACCTCATTTGCTTCTTGGATGTCTCCGTTTTGGATATTCTCATGTTTCAAAAACATGGGACTCGGCACAGTTTTATGCGCGTGCTCGATAGTGCCTAGCGGAAACGGAATCACAGCAACGTCGACATTTGAATCGGATGGATGTGTATACCACTGAGCACCTTTCATTACGAAGTCGAGTCGACCTCCATCTTTTCCATTCAAACGAATACTTATGTTATCCAAGTCTTCGTTCTCGATGTTGTGTAGCGCTGTGACGAGGTAGATAAAATTTAACTGGCTTTCCGCATCCAGAATGCTCACCAAAAAGCCTGTACCTTGTGGCGCATATATTTCTTTTCCGTTGACAACTTTTTTCTTGCAGAGAAACACCACACACTGACGGATATCGTCGGGGATTTCCATGGTTAGGTCACAATATGCTCTTTGGTGCGCAAATCAAGCAGCGGAGGGTGAAAGTGACCAATTTGGTATAATTGCGCAAATGAGTACACCCAAGAATACGGTTTGTCTTTGGTTCGAAAAAGATGCGCTTGCTGCGGCGGAGTTTTATGCTGCTACTTTTCCGGATAGCAAAGTAGGCGATGTTTTCTATGCACCTTCCGATTATCCCGATGGTAAAGCGGGGGGCGTGCTGACGGTGGGATTCACGGTCTGTGGGATTCCTTGTATGGGACTCAACAGCGCGTGCGGTTGGTGCAAGGACAAGTGGGGAGTCTCGTGGCAGATTACGCCGCGTGTCCTGACCGATGCGCTCGCCGCAGGGGGTGCCGAAGCCAAACGGGCTTTCGATGCGATGATGACAATGCAAAAAATCGATGTCGCCGCTATAGAGGCCGCCCGCCGCGGGTAATAGTAAAAAGCGCTATACTGATTTCTGGCAGCAGAGTGACTGCCATTCCTTGAGGGAGGAGTGTCATGAATCTGAATCCGTTTAACCGACCATTCTACGATGGTCGCATCGTTCGGCGGCGACACCGCGGTGAGGGGCGCGGGTACAATCCCGTGCTGCTCGCCGTGCAGCTCGTGGGCGCACTGGTGGCTCTGGTGGTACCCGCCGCCATCATGGCGCTGTACACCAAGCCCGAGGACAAGAAGCCCTTGAAACAAGCGTGAGGCACACGATGTGCCCACCATACAGCCGGGTTCTCACGAACCCGGCTGATGCTTTTCTATATGAGCTGAAGCTGCGTGCGCAGCTCGGAGATGTTGTAGAAGATATTGCGATGTCCGAAATACGAGGTGTTTTTGAGGATTTCAAACACTTGTTCGCGTACGTATATCATCGATATGCGCATATGCTGCTGTTCCCACTTTTCAATGTACTCTTCGAGTATTTCCATACCACTGATGTCGACAAAATTGACCCCCGACATATCGAGCACGATATTTTTTACGTGGTCCCCCTGATGGATGTGTGATGCAATAACCCCGTCGACTTGTGTGAGCGCTTGGTCGGTGTTGGCGTAGTAAAGCGATACTCCCACTCGAACAATCACGACGCCAGGGAAAGTGCGCACGTGGTCGTTTTGTATAGTGCTTAGCAAGACTTTCTTCTCGACATCGATCAGAACGTGAAATCGCGTACATTTCGCGAATTCGTTTGATATCGATAAGTGAGACAGCAGAGAGTATCACGATGGCCGCAAGTGCCGTGAGTGGCAGATAAAAGAAGAGGGGGGTGAGAAAAAGTATTGTAGCAAGCGTCACGCCGGTACTCACCACCGATGAAAAGCTCGTGCGCGCACCCGCCTCTCTGTTTATCGCGCTGCGCGTAAAAGAGCCGCTGACAGGGTAGCCTTGGAAGAAGCTTGCGACGACGTTGGCCAAACCTTGCCCGACGAGCTCTTGGTCTGTGTCCTGGCGTTCGCGCGTGCTACGGGCAAGTGTTGCGGTGTTGGCATGAGTCGCGACAAACGCCACAAGTGCGAGTACTGCCGCTTTGGGTATCAAGAGCGCCAGCGAGTTTACGCCGATAAAAGGCAAGACGAGATGCGGCAAGCCGGACGGAATCTCTCCGATAATCGCTACCCCATGAAAATCGAGTCTTAGCCCGTATCCCGCGAGGATTGCGAGAAAAAGCACGAAGAGTGCGCTCGGGAAAGAGTGAGGGAGTCGCCGAAAGAGAACGAGAATGACGAGCGCACCGATACCGAGCGCGGTCGCTATAGGCGAGAGGTGCGGCAGCGCCTGGACCAGGTTCAGGATATTTCGGAGAACAATTTCCGATGAGGGGAGAGAAATCCCTAAAAGTGTCGGGATTTGCGATATGACGATAAGGACTGCCGCTGCGCTCGAGAACCCCGCGATGACGGAGTGAGGGACGAGGTGAATCATCGAGCCGAATCGGAAAAATCCGAGGAGGAGATATATGAGTCCCGTAAGAAGCGCGAGGGTGGCTGCGAGGCGGATGAAGTGCTCGCTGCCGGGAGGTGCGAGCGAGACGAGCGAGGTAAAGGTGAGGAGGCTCACCATCGCGACGGGCCCGGTAGAGAGTTGGCGCGACGAACCCCACAGCGATGCGATGCACCCGAAGAGCGAAGCGTACAGGCCGTATACTGCCGGGAGTCCGGCGATGAGCGCAAACGCCATTGCCTGCGGTATCTGGACTACAGCCACGGAGATTCCAGCGACCATGTCACCTTGAAAGTCGGCACGCGTGTACGCTTTATGACCACGCATAAATGTGGGTCTCAGTAGCAGGAGTGCAGATGATATTCGGGAGATTGCGGCCTCTTTCATGGGAGTAAGTGTATACCCGCGAAAGTGGCGAACAATCGCGGTTTTTGTTACTATCCGCGTGTTTAGAGAAGTAAGTGAAATGCGTCCGTACCTCTGGTGGATGATACTTTCGCAAGAGTTGATTGCAGTTATGCGGGTTGGATAATGTAGGTAGGTTCGAGTAATGCGTCCGTAGTTCAGTGGTAGAACGCTGTCCTGATAAGACAGAGGTCGAAAGTTCGATTCTTTCCGGACGCACCGAGTGAAACGAGGTAAGGACGAGCACGCCAAAGGCGTGCGTGAAGAGTCGAACGCCGGAGCGATGTCGCGCGAGCTCGCGCGACCGCGAGGCGGTGCCCAACCCGAGCCGAGTGGCGACGAGGTGAGAGGTGCGGGCGATTCTTTCCGGACGCACAAAAAAGCGAAGTCGGGTCCGATGGACCCGACCGCGTAAAATTGAGGAAGCTCGTCAGTCGAGCCAGGACCTATTCCTGAGACCAGGGAATCCGCCGTCCATGCAGTGCACGCCTCGCAGCATGCCGGTGTCGTGACTGCGGAACCAATTCCACGGACTCAGATTTCGCCAGAAGATTCGCGCACTTGCGCTCCGTCGGCTGTATTTTCGAGCCATTGACGCCTCCTCACAAAAACAGAGCATGCCCGAACGGCAGCTCCTTTCATAATCATCGCGCTAATTCATTGGGACGCAAGCATGTATTGTGCATTCGTAAAATCGGGGCAAAAACGTATAATACGCCCATGAATTATCGTGTATCGGGCGGCAAGACGCTCTCCGGCTCGGTGCAGACCAATATCTCGAAAAATGCCGCTGTAGCGCTGCTCGCCGCATCGCTCCTCAACCGCGGAGAAACCGTCCTCAAGCGCATGCCGCGGATACAAGAAGTCAACCGTCTCATAGAAGTGATGGAATCAATCGGCGTGAAAATAATCTGGGAGGAGAGTGGAGATATACGTATCACGCCGCCGGAGAAATTTGATCTCAGCAAAATCAATCAGGAGTCTGCGGGGCGCACGCGCTCAATCGCGCTTTTTATTGCACCGCTTGCCCACGTTCTCGGATCGTTTGATTTACCCGCGCCGACCGGTTGTGACCTCGGCAAGCGCTCGCTTGGCGCGCACATCGATGCGCTTGCAAAGCTTGGTATAGAAATAAGTGGCAACGAGGATACGCACACGTACCACGTAGAGGTTCGCGAGCGAAAAGCGGCGACCATTGTGATGTATGAAGCGTCTGACACAGGAGTTGAAAATGTGCTCATGGCGGCAGCAAAAATCCCGGGTACTACTACGATAAAGTTTGCATCGGCCAACTATATGGTGCAGGACCTCTGCTTCTTTCTCGAGCGCTGCGGCGTGCAGATAGAGGGCATCGGCACATCCACGCTCACCGTGCACGGGACGGAATATATCGATGAATTTATCGAGGGACATCCAAGCGAGGACCCAATCGAATCGATGTTCTTCATCGCGCTCGCGGCGACGACGAAATCGGAGATTACTATCGAGCGCTGCCCGATGGACTTTCTCGAGCTTGAGCTCTATACGCTCGGTCAAATGGGGCTTCGCTACGACATAGGGGAGCGCTACACATCCCACAATGGTAAGACGATTCTCGCCGACGTGACGATTCATCCGTCAGAGCTCGTTGCCGCGCCGGAGAAAATAGCGCCGCGCCCGTATCCGGGTATCAACATCGACAATCTTCCGTTCTTTGTGCCTGTCGCCACGCAGGCCACCGGAAAGACGCTCATACACGATTGGGTATACGATGGTCGTGCAAAACACTACATGCTGATGGAAAAACTCGGGGCCAAAATGGAGCTCCTCGACCCGCATCGTGTACTCGTGGAAGGGCCGACGAAGCTCTGCGCCGCCGATGTCGAGGCGCCTCCGGCGCTTCGACCCGCGACGCTGCTGCTCATCGGCATGCTTGCTGCGGAGGGTGAGAGTATGCTGCGCAACGTGTACCCGATAAACCGCGGCTACGCGAATCTTGCGGAGCGGCTCACGAGACTCGGTGCCTCAATCGAAGCAGTAGAGTAGCGAGGAATCGCGTATGTCGCTCTCGCACGAGACACTTAAAAAGATTATCATCGCGAGTCTTGTAGTCTACGCATGCATGGGGCTTTTTGAGCGATCCGTGCGAGATGGCTCTGAGATATATCCGTTCTTCTCCTGGTTTTTATTTGCATATATTCCGAATCCTTCTGAGGATACATTTACTGTCGCCTTCCATGCCGTCGGCGACGAAGTATATGACCCTGCGCTCACATTCTCCGAATCTCGACCCCTGTTTGACAAGATACACCAGTCACCGACGGAGTATATTTATGCGATTCAAGAATTTGGACGCTCCGTATCTACGGGCCGTACGGATCTTGCGGAGCAATATCGAGCGTCATTCGAGCGGATGTTTAGTGGTCAAGCGGCGCGGTACGAATTGTTTCTTGTCTCGTACGACCCCGTGAGGGACTGGAGAGAAGGCAAATATGCTTCATCAACATCATTGGGTATCTTTGAAACACACCGCTAATGTCTACCTTGGCTCACATACGAAATTGGCTGCGATACCCTTCTCTCACCGCGCTTTCTAAGGATGACTCGGTCATGCGCAAAGCGGAGACACTGGTAATGGCATTCTATGTCATCGTGCCCGTGGTCGCCTATGCGTTTTTTAGAAACTGGCCCATACCACTGACGCGCGAGAATTTTGACCCAATATGGCCGCTCTTCTGGTCAGAGGCGCTCGCCCTCAGCGATGATGTGACAATCAGTATCATCCGCGCGATGTTCCTCATCGCGAGTCTTCTCGGCATGCTCTTCTATCGGTACCGGGTGATGCGACTCCTCGTCTTTATCGGTGTATGGCAGGCGCATGCGTTTGCGAGCTCGTTCGGGTCTGTCGTGCACGAGCTCTATCCGTGGGTCTATGCTGCGCTCATCTTCGTTTTTTTGCCTTCCTTTGATGAAGGGCGCGCCGGAATGGAAAGAAATCGCCGACTGCTCCTCATCATCTGGTGGGCCCAGGCATCCCTCATGCTTTTGTACACAATGGCAGGAGTCTGGAAATTTCATGCCGCATTTGTGCAGTTACTCGCAGGGGAGATACATGGGCTCTCTCCGCTTGCTTTCGCATATCAAGTGGCGGACTGGGTGCAAAAGCTCCAGCAGGAAGCCCCTCTGGCGGCGTTTGTCATTGCGCACCCGCTCATCGTGTGGCCCCTCTATGTGGGCTCGCATTTTTTCCAGCTCTTTGCTTTCTGGACGATGATACGACCGTCACTCCAAAAGATATGGGCGTTTGAGCTGATGCTCTTCCATATCGGCACATTCATGGTCATGGGAATCGAATTCGACCCATTCATTTTCATCGTAATCGTGCTCCTCTTCTTCTCGCCGTTTATACCCGAAAAACTCACACTCAAACAAATATTTCTTGACCTACCGGTCATCGGACAGATTGCAGAGTATTACATTGCGCGGCGTAAGAACGCTACCTCTTGATAACGCGAATCTTCTTCGCCGCCGTAGCTGCTTTCTTTCGTGCCTCAGCGACAGTTTTGCCTAGCGCGGTGACGACCGCCATGCGGCGGTGGCCTGGGGACATGGGTTTGCCGAAGATACGGACCCACGTATTCGGCTGTTTGAGCGCATCCCCGACGCCGGTGTATGCGGGAGTATCAGTGGCTATCTCGGCAAGTATGGGCACGCTCGCGCCGGGGCAGCACTTCATCCGCCTGCGCAACC
>VMEY01000074.1 GCA_007375785.1 Parcubacteria group bacterium Athens0416_74
GGCGGATTGCCGAGCGCGGATTCACTCGCAATTTCGTCGACACGCTCGTTGCCCCCGATTCCCACATGCCCGCCGACGTTGTGCCATCGCACTTTCGCGGGAAGCGTATCGAGTACGTCGAGAAGCGGCTCCCAGATGTCTCGATTGAGCACGGGCTGCTTGGTCGACGTTATCCATCCATTGCGCCGCCACCCCTTTCCCCACGCGGTCGAGCCACCTATCACGTACGAGGAATCGGCGTACACATCGATTTCCGCCGGCGAGAGTGAAGCGGCATAGCGAAGTGCCTCAAGGACCGCCATGAGCTCCATTCTATTGTTGGTCGTATCTTTCTCGGCGCCCCCGAGCTCTTCGACGTGTGAATCGCTCGCAACAATCGCCCCCCATCCGCCTGGACCCGGATTCCCTTTTGACGCTCCGTCGCAGAAGATGATTACCTTGGTCATGAGTGAAGATAATACATCAGCATTCCGGTTTCCCTATTTACAAAACACGATTTCGTCGCGACTCATGCCAAGCTCTTTTGCGAACCATTCGCTGACACTCTCTTCATCTCCTACTGCATCAATAAGACCCTTCTCCAAAGCGAGCGCGGCCGGCATGGACGAGCCGTCAGCAAGCTCTGCTACCGCTGCTTTGCTCATACCTCGACTCGTCGCCACCAGGTTGATGAATATGTCACTGAACGCGGCTATATCTCTCTCATAGATGGCCCTTTCCTCCTCCGTAAGCGGCTTGTTCGGGTTACCGATATCTTTGAATGCTCCGGAACTGAGCTGCACAAATTCAAGACCGTCTTTTTGATTCCTCCCGACGTTCTGCACATACGAGTACGTGATACCTATGGAACCTACTGCGGCAAATGGCGCCGCGATGATGGTGTCGGCCCCGAGTGCTACAAGGTATCCGGCCGAAAGACCCGCTTCGCGGATGTACGCGACCGAGGGAAGCGAAGACTTTTTGAGTGCCCTCATCATCTGGTGACCGGGAGCTGCATAACCGCCATACGAATCGATTTGCGCGACAATGCCGAGAATTGCCGGGTCGGACTCTGCGCTTGTAATGTACCGCTCCGCCCAATCACCCGCCGTTGCAATTGGAGCGTCTGCGACGTCCTCTTCATAGAAGCGGTCGCCTTCGAATGCGACGATGTCACCTTGAATGGGCACGATTGCGATATTGCAGTACCCGTCGGATATCGCCCACGCTCTTGCTTCTCTCTTATCGAGCCACGAGCCATACCACCCGAGTGCGAATGTAAAAGCTACAAGAGCAGCGGCAGCAGCCGCGGCAATGATAATAAACGGCCGCAGAGATTCATTCATACCGTAACGCTACCATGAAGGTACGCATTGCCAACCGCAGAGTGTTTACGCAGGGAGGATATCAATGAGGCGCAAAGCGAGTCCACCACGGAATGTATCGCGCTCAATGGTCGCAAGCACGGTTGCGTCCGCGTCTTTCGCAGGCGTGTGTGTGAAATCCTCGGGTGACCGGAAGAAATCGAACGCACGTGCCGTACTGTCAGTGTCCATGCACGCAAGCGTAACTTCCACATGATTGCTCTCTTTGCCGAAACGCTTCGTCTGCGCGACTTTCACCCGTGAAAAGCGGAAAATCGGCTTCGGATTCCCGACACCGAAAGGAGCGAGAAGTGATATGTCACGATAGAGCGGCATGTCGACTTCGCGTAGTGTCACGAGCGCATCATGTCCACGTGCTTCGCGCTCCTTTTCAACACCTTTGAGCGAGAGGGCTGCTTTCGCAAGCGTCTCGGGAAGTGCGTGCACTTCTTCGGTGATGACGGAGAATCCACCTGATGCGGCATGCCCTCCGTACTCAGAGAACGCACTTTCAGCTGCCTTGAAAAGTTCGACGACCGATATGTCTCCGTCGGAGCGACACGAACCCTTGATGCGCCCATGCGCATCACGGCCCCAGAGACATACGACTCCACCGCGTTCTGACATGATTGAATTTGCGGCAAGTCCGAGGAGTGAGGGTTTCCAATCAGGACTACCGAGCACGACCACTTCTCCTGGCGCGAAGCGCTCTTGTGTGCGCTTGCGAGCTTCGCGTACGATAGCGGCCACGACTCCTTTGCGACTCGCATTGAGCTTTTCGAGCTGCGCGGCCAGCATCTCTGCTTCAGGAATGTATTTGGTCGTGAGAAGTCTTAGCGCGAGGTCAGGATTATCCATGCGAGACGCTGCGTTGATACGCGGCGCAATGGAAAAGCCGATGTCGTCTTCGGTGAGTTCCCACTTTCGCAATCGGAGCTTTGTGCAGAGTGCGATGATTCCCGGGCGCTGTGACTTCCGCAAAACAGTAAGCCCCCAATGCGCAAGAACGCGATTCTCACCTATGAGCGGCACCATGTCGGCGACTGTAGCTATCGCGACGAGGTCGAGAAGCCACTTCTCCCACCCTGTGGGGATGTGTGCGAATCGGATATCACCTGTCTCTTTTCCTTTTTGTAGAAGCGCTTGTGCAAGCTTATAGGCGACCGCCGCGCCGCAGAGATGCGGAAACGGGTATGGGGCAATCTTTGGATTGAGCACGGCGATTGCGTCGGGTAATCCGCCAGCTGGCGGACCGGGTATTTCGTGGTGGTCGGTTACTATCGTGTCGATTCCCTTCTCTTTTGCGTGGCGCACCGATTCTACGGCCGTCGTCCCGACATCCACCGTGATGATGAGCTTCACTCCTCGCTCTGCCAGCGTAGCGATGGCTTCTTTGTGGAATCCATATCCTTCCAAATCCCGGTGCGGAAGATAGACCTCTACGTTTTCGTATCCGATTTTCTGAAAAAGATCCGAGAGGACCGCTGCGCCAGGTATACCGTCGCAGTCGAAATCGGCATAAATCGCAATACGCTCCTCGGCTGTAATGGCCTGCAAAATACGCTGCACGGCCACTTCCATACCAGAAAACAGGA
>VMEY01000008.1 GCA_007375785.1 Parcubacteria group bacterium Athens0416_74
CGGCGCGCTGGTCGGTTCCCCCGCTGTATTGTTCGGGCGGCGCATACTCCGGGGTGCCAAGTCCGCGCAGGAGGCGATGGACTCGCTCTGCGCCGAGCAGGAGAAGCATATCGAACGACCGCTGAGTGAGCGAGCGCCGTGCCGCATCACGAGTACGTTGAGGAAGCTTCCAACAATCAGACCGAAGAGACCCGCAGCGAGGGAGAGCATTGCACTCTAGTATACCCCGACTCACCATGAGAAAACCCCGCATCCGTCGTCCGCCAGCTGGCGGAGACGGAGCGGGGTTGCTCTCAGTATTCTCGAGTGGAATTACGGTTTGACGTCGAAGATTGGATCGGTGCCAGCGAAGTCAGCGGCTGAGCCCGTGCACGCAGTACCCGCGGCGGCGTCATTGTCACCGTTGAGCGCCGTGTGGCCGGTCTGTTCGAGTGTCGCGCCAAGGTGGTAGCCTGTGCATGTCGCACCGCTTCCGAGTCCAGCATAGCTATACGCAGCCGACGTTGAAGGATCGAGCGGGATAGCGGCAATATAT
Organism: Parcubacteria group bacterium Athens0416_74; assembly: GCA_007375785.1. Classification (GTDB taxonomy): domain Bacteria; phylum Patescibacteriota; class Minisyncoccia; order Phycocordibacterales; family UBA2100; genus UBA10103. The sequence goes on from VMEY01000008.1 coordinate 536, forward strand.
CCAGAGCTGACGACGGTCGATGTCGAGACCGCGCTTGGGTATTTACCGTTGGCATCGTAGTAGAGCTCAAGCGCAAGCTGCAACTGTTTGATGTCTGCGATGCGGCGAGCATCACGACCCTTCTGGCGAGCGCTGTTGAGCGACGCGAGAACCACCGACGAGAGGATGCCGATGATGGCGATCACGACGAGGAGCTCGATGAGCGTGAAACCGCGTCTATTACTTTTCATCATAATTTCACTGTTTTTTTCTTTTCTAGTAAGTACGACAATTGTATACCGCCCTTCCCCTCTGCCCTGCGGCTCTGTGGATAACCCCACACCAAAACTCTCACAGCGCCTTGTCAAATAAGATTCCAATCAAAACAGGCTGCAACAGTAAGTACGATTAACTTCACTGAGTTTGGTACGGGGCAGGCACCTAGAAGCCGGATGCGATGTTGTAGATAGGAATCAGCACTGATGCGAGAAGGATTGCTACGCCGACGGCGAGCGCGACAATCATAAACGGCTCAATGAGGCCGACGAGTGTGTCGACCGCGTTGTTGACCTCTCTCCGGTAGAAGCGCGCAATGGTCTCGAGAATGGCCCCCATGTTACCCGTCTCTTCACCTATCTTCATCATAGCCACGACAATGCCGGGAATTTCGGGGTGTTTACGCAGCGCCTCAGAGACGGGAAGCCCCGCCTTCACATCCGTCGCGGCTGCATTGAGAATGCGCTCATATGTCGCATCTTCTACCACACTCGCCGTAATCTCTATGCCGCGCAGGATCTGTATGCCGCTCTTGAGCATCGTGGAGAGGTTGTCAGCCAAACGCGACAGGTAGATTTTCTGATAGATGCCTCCTACTGCGGGAATCTCGAGTCGCGCTTTCGAAAAGAGTTCTCTTCCTGCAGCGGTGCGACCATATCGCACGAGGAAAATAGAACCCATGACGAGCAGCACGAGTATGAGCAAGATGTAATGCCTAAAGAAGTTGCTCAGCGCTATCACCACCTTTGTATAGATAGGGATGGCCTGACCGGACTCGGCGAGCATGGAGGAAAGATTTGGGATGACAAGCGTAAGCATCAGTATCATGACCACTACGAACGTCGTCATGATAAAGGCGGGATAGATGAGCGCATTGCGCGCCTTCTGCGTCAATTCGTAGTTTCTGTCGAGATAATCAGCAAGGAAGGCAAACGTTTCATCGAGCTTACCGGATTCTTCGCCGGCTCGGACCATGTTCACATAAAATGACGAGAACACCTTCGGGTGCTTCGAGAGAGCCGACGATATCGTGCTTCCGCTCTGTATGTCGTTGGCGATTTCGGTGAGTTTGTCCCCCATCGATGCCGTACGGGCTTCAGCGGCGAGAAGACGGAACGCGCGAAGTGCGGAAACCTGCGCTTCGAAGAGCGTCGTCATCTGCCTTGAGAGCATCACAACATCGGCATTGGAGATACGCTCGAAGAGTGAGATGCGCGTGTCGAGCACCGCCTTGGTCGCTGCCGGTCCGACCGATGAGACGACGAGGCCGCGCCTCTGCAGCGCTGTGATTGCGACGTCCTCTGTTACGGCATCGATGGTACCTTGCCGCTCATTTCCTTCGCTATCGAGCGCGGTGTAATTGAATACCGCCATACTACATCAGCTTCTCGAGCGCGTTGGGATTGAAAGAGTACTGATAGGCAGTCTCAGTCGTTATCTCCCCTCGCGCAACGAGCTCAGAGAGATTGCGATTCATATCAATCATTCCGTCCTGTGAAGATGTCTCAATCACGGTGTTTATCTCATGCGTACGCTTCTCGCGGATGAGATTGGCAACCGCTTTGTTGTTGATGAGAAGTTCGCATGCCGGGATGAGCCCTCCCGATATACGAGGTACGAGGCGCTGTGAAAAGATTCCGGCGAGTGACGCGGCAAGCTGCAAGCGTATCTGATCCTGCTGCGCAGCAGGGAAAATGTCGATGATTCTGTCGACCGTCTGCGCGGCGTTGTTGGTGTGGAGCGTAGAGAACACGAGGTGACCCGTCTCCGCAGCCGAGACTGCCGCTGCGGTCGTCTCCGGATCGCGCATTTCTCCGACCAGGAGCACATCGATATCTTGGCGAAATGCCGAAGTGAGAGCTGTTGCAAAGTCTTTCGTGTCTACACGCACTTCGCGCTGATCGATGAGTGACTGCTTGGGCTCGTATACGTACTCGATTGGGTCTTCAATGGTGACGATGTGCTCCATACGCTCTCCGTTGATCATATCGATGAGAGCCGCCAGCGTGGTTGTCTTGCCCTGCCCCACGGGCCCTACCACGAGGAAGAACCCCTGAGAGCGGCGCGCGAAAGACGACAGAATGTCGGGCAAACCGAGCTCCGCGATGGTGCGAATCTTTTTCGGAATGAGTCGAAGCGCGACGGATATGGAGCCTCTCTGCACAAATGCATTCCCGCGAAAGCGCGTCCCATCATCGCTCTCAAACGCGAAGTCAATCTCCTGAGTCGCGAGAAATATCTTTTCCTGCTCCGCCGTGAGCATGGCGTGCACAAAACCCTTCGTGTCTTCAGGCTTAAGCACGTCTTCTTTGAGCATGGGGGCGAGTACCCCGGCGACGCGCACCGTAGGATGTGCACCTGTCGAAAGATGCAGGTCGGAGGCGCCCTCGTTGATGACGATGTTGATGTATTTCTTCAAAAGAGCCGCGTAGTCCATACGATATATCTATTATGATGCCTTGCCCGCTTTGAGCACAGTATCTATCATGTTGACAACTTCCGACGGTATCATCGTCGCCTTTACGATAAAGTGATCCGCGCCGAGCTGATGCGCTTTCTCCTTCTCGGCGTCCGTACTCTGATTGGTGAGAGCCACTTTGAGCGCCTTCTCGCCCAGCTTCCCATCACGGATTTTTTCCAGGAATTGAAATCCGTCACAATCAGGCATGATGAGATCAAAGACAATGACATCGGCCGGGAAACCTTGCTTGAGAACCTCTACCGCATCGTTTGCGGAGAGTGCCGCATGGACGTTGTACCCTTGTTGCGTGAATTTCATCACGTACATATCCAAAAGGAATTTGTCGTCGTCTACGATGAGAATATTCACGGTGGGTGCGTCATTCATACTTCTTTGGCTACTTCTACGGGAGGCGTGGGAGCCTCCTGGACTTCATCCACCAACATCGCTCTACTGAGATTGTTTATCTCGGAAAATGGAATCTTTTTGTCGAAGGCTTTCATCATAGCATCCTCGCGCATCGTGAGCATACCTTGCGCGCGCGCCGCTTCCCATAGCTTCGATTCGATAGGATTTTCGAGCACGATGCGTTCAATCTGCGACGTCATCTCCATGACTTCAAAGACTGCCATGCGGCCTCGCATACCGGTCGGACAGGTGGGAGTCTTCTGAGCTTCGTATGCAACACTCGGTATCGGGAAGCGATATTTCCCAGGGAGCGAGACCTGCTCTGCCTCGATACTTTTGCGCTGACTCGGCGAGAGCTCGATCTCTAGCTCTCCTCCCTCGCAGAACGTGCGCACGAGTCGCTGCGCAATCGACAGAATGAGGACCGGCGGAAGAAGGTACGGCTCGACGCCCATGTCGATAAGACGCGGTATCGTGCCCACCGCATCGTTGGTGTGAATCGTAGAGAGCACGAGGTGTCCTGTGAGTGCCGCTTGTATCGCGAGCTTTGCCGTCTCGCCGTCGCGAATTTCCCCCACCATGATGACATCGGGGTCCTGACGGAGCGTGGTTCTCAGACCCGTCGCAAAGGTGTATCCGATTTCCGGATGCACCTGTGATTGGATGATGCCGTCGACGAAGTATTCAATAGGATCCTCGAGTGAGAGCACGTTTTTGTGCTCACGGTCGAGCTCGGCGAGCATTGAATAGAGCGTGGTCGATTTACCGCTTCCTGTCGGACCGGAGATAAGTATGAGTCCGTGCGGCTTCGTAATCGCGGAGCGCATCATCTTCAGATTGCGCTCGGTGAGACCTATTTGATCCAGCGGAATAAAGCCCTGGTCTCGGTCGAGAATACGTATCACAATCTTCTCCCCGTTGTACGACGGAAATGTCGACACGCGGAAGTCTATCTGACGATTGTCGATGCTCGCAGAAAAGCGCCCGTCTTGGGGCTTGCGCCTTTCGTCGAGGCGAATGGACGCGAGCACTTTTATGCGTGCAACAATCGCGCGATGTGTCTGCATGGGAAGCACGACGCTCGTATGGAGATCTCCGTCGACGCGGTAGCGCACCCTCACGCCGGCGGCGAGCGGTTCGATGTGTACATCGGATGCATGCCCGTCTATGGCATAGCGAAGTATCGTCGAGACTATTTTGATGGCGGGCGCGTCTTCTTGTATCGCTTCCCCATTGGTATTCTTCGCGATTGTAGGGTCTTCGAGGTCGAGCGAGGACGATTCGTTCTCGTTTTTGGGAGCCGGATTCGCATGCTGTTCTGTCTGCAAATCGGATACGGCCTTTGCTACATCGCCGCGTAGCCCACGATACATGGCGAGCACTTTTTCAAAATCGACTTGTGTTATCGGAAATATCTTAAACGGCATCCCACTGGTGCGTGAGATGAAGTTGAGTGCATCAACACCTTGAATATTGTCCGGCTCGACCATCCCCACCTCGAGGATGCCGTCTGCCACAGTAATAGGCGCGAGCTTATAGTGCTCCGCCGATTCTTCCGGTATGAGTTTGAGGACCTCATACGGGACTTTAATATCACCGAGCTCCCGCACCGGGGCCTCGGTTTCTGCCGGCGCTACAGAGGAACTTGGCATATCTTAACGCCCGCTTGGGGTGAAGAGCTTCGCGGCTCCCGCGCCAGCGCTCGCCGGGGCCGCGGTGCGAAGCGGAGCAAATGGGTTCTCGCGACCGACCGGCTCAGGCACGATTGTCGTGCCGAAGTCCTGAAGCGTGACAAAGCTCGGGTCGGAGAAGATGGAGCCCGAGAGCGTCACGGCCCGAAGCGCGAGAAGCGTCCCGATTATTTCCTGGTCAGTGCTTTGCGCCGATACCGACGTGCCTTCGGGTGTCGTGGTCACAAGCAATGGCTCGGGAGCACCCGAAATGGAGAGCCCGTACCAGACACCGCCGGCAATCACGACGATGAGGATGATAAATATGAGTTTGTTATGCATTATCCACGACATAGATGTTATTTGAGCCAGTAGGTACGCATCGTGACTTCGTAGTTGTAGAGCGGCGCGGCTGTGCTCCCCCCAGCGCCTTCGCTTGTGCGTGTAATCGACAGTGAGGTGAGGTCGACGATACGGAGACTTCTCTGGATGTCATCCAGGAAACCTCGGAAGTTGTCGTATGTACCCTGTGTCGTGAAGCGCACCGTCAGCGAATCATACTTCTGCTTCGACGAGCTCACCGTACCAATCGCTGTCTGCGATGATTTCGCGGTCAAAGAAGAGCTTACGACGACGTTTTGGATAGCCATGGCACGCCTCCCTGCCACGCTATCGATATCGAGAATAAGTCGGACGTTGTCGACATGGTCGGGTAGGAGTTTCTGCAGCCGCTCGATATCGCTTGGATTGAATGTGTTGTATTTGGACAGGAGCGACTGTTTGAGCTGTTGGAGCTCCGCTGCTTTGTTGAGTGCCTCATTATATTGAGATATCTGAGCGTTGGCCGCCTTTACCTGATCGTATGTCGGCTGGGTGTACATAAAGAAGAGTGCGCCTGCGGCGACAAGACTGAGCATTGAGAAGATAGTTTTGAACATATTATTGTGTCGGTGCCGTGGTGGATGCGCCTACAGGTTGTTGCTGCGTTTGCGGTGTCTGTCCCCCTGCCGGAGGAGGCGACGAGAACGGCGATGAAGGTTCTTGCGTCTGCGCAGGAAGGCTTGCACCCGCACCTGCAGTATTGATGAGATGCGAGTAGTTCACCGCCGCGGGATTGACGAGTGCGCTCATGTTGAAGTGGACACCGTCGACCTGTCTGTTGATATCGGAAAAGATAGGGTTGGTGATAACTCCACTCTTGCTAAAGAGGTCGGCCTGGAGCGCGATTGAATTCACGCCCTGCGCCACGCCCGCCATCTTTACATTGATATTTTGAGAATCGATGACCTCCAAGGAGAGCGACTTAAAGGAGACGGTCGTGAGTGTTGTCTGCTGGAGCGCATCAAAAAGAGCGAGCGGAGCGACGTGCGCGCCGAGCACGTGGTCGGCGGCGCGCATTCTGTCGTCGAGGCGCGTGAGCTCATGAATGAGGGCAGGTTCAAATGCTTCCTTCGCGCGCTTGAGCTGCTCGCTCTTGCTCGTCGAGCTTGAGAGCGTGTATTGCTCGTACAAAAAGACTGCGCCGGCGAGTGCCGCCGATGTGACAAAGAGGACTATCGCGACCAAAAACATGAGCTCGCCGAGACCTCCCGACTTCACTTTACGCGGACCCTGCGTGGGGCGCGCGGCGTCTTGCGGGATGAATGACGATTGTATGCCTGATTCCATAATTTATGCGCGTTTGAGCTTGCGAAGACTGAGGCCGACTGCTACCGAGAATCCCGGTCCGATTTCCCTCAAGACATCGCCGAGAAATGCCGGTGCTTCTGTATGAGAGAACGGGTCCGCGATTGAGACTTGCGCACTCAGAGATTCTTTCGCGGCTTCAACTATTCCGGGAAGCGCAGCGCCCCCGCCCGTCAACACGACGCTTGATACATTTTTATTGTATCGCTGCCCGTAGCTCAATAGTACCCGATTCACCTCACCGAACACACGGGACAATGTTGATAACAGTGCCTCCTTGATGCGCGCGTTCTCTTCATCGGCATAGACGCTCGAGCTCACGAGTCCCCTTTCGCGCTTGATGCGCTCCGCTTTTTCAAATTCCCAATTCATCGTCCTACCGAGTGTCTCCGTAATCTGCTGACCGCCGAGCGTGAGCAGGTGCGTCATGCGTACGATGCCGCGCTCGATGATGTACATCTTCGTCGTGCTCGCTCCAAGGTCGACAATCATGATAGGCGCGAGTCCGTGACCGAGCGCGCTGCGAAGCGCGCTAAATATTTCTATTTCATAGAAGCCCGCGTTGAGCCCGACCGTCTCCATCACGGACTGGTATGTGTGGAGTGTGTCGTTGTGAATTGCAACGAGCAGTACCTCCTGTCCGCGAGCCTGCATCTTGGTCTGTGTCTGAAGCTGGTCAAATGCACTATCGGTCGCCTCATCTTGCGGAATCACAAACCAGTCGAGCGTGACCTCCGAAACCGGCACAGGGATGTATTTACGGGCCTCGATAGGCACGATTCGCTTGAGCGACTCCGCATCGACCTTGGGTAAATCGAGCACCGACACAAGGCTTGAGGAGAATGGGATTGATACGCCGGCACTTTTCGAGGTCACATTTGCCTCTTTCATGAGGTCGGCGAGGGCCTGCGCCATTTTCTCCGGCGCAAGCTTCACTACTTTGCCTATTGGCTGGTCTGCGTATGGACCGAGTGCAATCTCTCCGTATGTTTCCAGTATCGCGATGCCTCGCGAAGATCGCAACTGCACGACTTTTGCCGTCGAGCTCCCGATGTCGACACCGACGACGCTGCCCTCGTTTTTCGTACCGCCAAAAAGACCGCTCAGAGAGAACGCCATCAAGAAATTATATCACGCATCCTCACGCCAGAGCGTCAATCTTGGCGGCTAAAATGAAATCATTCTCCGATAAACCCCCTATCGAGTGCGTCGAAAGCTCGATTTCTACTTTTCCCCAAGTAAATTCTATTTCCGGGTGATGATTCTCTTCTTCCGCGACAGCTCCTACCTTGTTTACAAACGCGAGTGCCTGCGCAAAGTCGGCAAACTTCCATGACTTCTCTATCTTCTTAGCGCCATCGGACAATTCCCATCCGTGCAACTGTGTGAGCAGCGCCTCTGCTTCGTCTTTCGTCAGCGGGAACACACCTCCCTCGCATGGTATGCACTTCTTGGCGGCCAAATCCATATGACGAGTCTAGCATGGGCATACAATACGATGATGAAGAGCGCTCTCGAGACAATTCTCGATGGGTTTTCACTGCTCGTCGACAGCATACTACCCCCGCGCGCACGGACCGCTCACGTGCGCGCTATTTCTCTGCAGGACATTCCCCTCTCCCCGACGACACACGACCTCCTGGGAGCGCGCATTACGACTCTCATGGATTATAAAGAGCGCCCGGTGCAAGACCTCGTCCAGTCGCTCAAGTACGACGGCGGAGGCAAGGCGGCACACATCCTCGCATCGGTGGTTGGCGAATATCTCATGGAAGAAATTGCCGGTGATAAGACATTTTCAACAAAAAGGATTCTCCTCATCCCGCTACCGCTCCATGCATCGCGCGCGAGGGAGCGCGGATACAATCAGATAGAGACGGTACTAGCGCGACTTCCACAAGAATTTCGCGATGGCACACACGCAGAGCTTTCGAGCGATGTACTGATGCGGACGCGCGCGACAGCGCCGCAAACGAGGCTGCATCGCAGTGAGAGGCTCAGCAACGTCGCCGGCGCATTTGCGCTTCGCAATGATATCGACCTGCGAGGTGTGCACATCTATCTCATCGACGACGTGACGACGACCGGCGCAACACTCGTGAATGCGGCCACTCCTCTGCGGCGTGCGGGGGCAAGCGTAAATCTCATCGCGCTTGCCCGTGCGTAGAAAGATTCTCCAAAACCGCTAGCCGTACAAGACCGCACCGAGAGCAACGGTGAGATTTGCTACAAACCAGAGTGAGTATGTGACCGCTATCGGCATCTCGCGATGCACGAGTCCGTAGAGTATCCATGGAATATCGAAGAGAGCCCACGTGAGCCACGTGATGAGCGAAATGCCCGCCGCTTCTTGTGTCGAATATATCAATATGATTTGCGGGAGTGTCATGACGGGCCCGAGTGTGCCGACCGCATAGACAGCGCCGTCGAGCACGCGCTTCCCCACCGTGCGCGCAGGATACGGTTCGAGAGATTTCGAGACGCGCTTACGAATGTGGAGGTGACGCATTCTCGATAGTATACGCCCTCGCAAAGCACTCGCCGAAATCGAGGCGTTTATTTCCGCACCGTTGTGTGGTATTTTGGGCACTCACGGAGAGGTGCCAGAGTGGGAAAAACACGAGTAAGTGTTTTTCCCGATCCCGAAGGGACGCGTCGAAGTAAGGAGGCCGCACGGCCGACGAACAGGCGCGAGGCGGACGAACTCGTTCGACCACTCGGCAACTTCCTGTAGCATGCGCGAAGCGCATGAGTGGAGAGGTGCCAGAGTGGTCGAATGGAGCACACTGCTAATGTGTTGAGCCTCTAAAGGGCTCCGAGGGTTCGAATCCCTCCCTCTCCGCAATGATTCAAAAAACGCGCCGACAAGGCGCTTTTTTGATTCATCATTGCGAGTAAGAGGGAGGAATTCGAACAGCGGAGCGATGCGAGGCGAGCTCGCCGAGCCGCGAGCTGGTGCCTAGCCCGAGTCGAGTGGCGGCGAGACGAGAGGCGAAGGAGAATCCTCCCTCTCCGTGGAAATTGGTGTCAGACACGTTTAAAGTCAGAAACTCGTTGTCTAATATCTATCTACCATCTTCTCATGCATCACCTCACCGAGTCACGGAATTGAGGTCTGTCCGACGTGTCTGACACCTATCTCCTGCCCAATCCCTTTCTCACAGCCACAATCGGTCCGTATATGGATCGATTATCCTGTTGTTCTTGTCTCGCACTTCAAAGTGGAGGTGTGCTCCTGGCGTGCCCACCTTGCCGAGATACGCTATCGTCTGACCTCTTGTGACTGGTGCGGGTTTTGCCGTCTGTAACACCTTTTCAATATCGTGGTGCAGATTGGTCGCATGAAGGAACCACGTAAAGAACCCGTTGCGCTGGTCGATGTAGTACGTGTGGAAACCGTCCCATGCCGTTGCTTGTTTGTTGGTGCCGTCCACCGGATCAGTCAATAATGCCTTGGAGAGATCGCCATCGGCAGGAGCGAGGATAGGTGTACCTACTGGATAGGAAAAGTCATACCCGCAGTGTCCATCATAGTTCAGATACCAGCTCGGTGCGTACTTATCGTGCATGTCATAGACGCCTACATAGTTGATTTCTTTTTTCGCAAAGAATGGTCCCGGCTGATTCTTCGCATAGCCGAATGGTCCGGTTGTGCAGGAAGCACCATCTCCAACTTCGCCATTAAATGCAATGACCTTCCTGTCTTTCGCTCGCAAGCCCCAACTGAACGGGGTTTTACATGTTGAATCGAGTGAGGTACCGGCATGGTCTAGCACTGCTGAAATGCGTGCTGTACATGGGGTGAGCGGCTTTCCGGTATCATCGTTGCCTTTGATCGGAAGCGCGAGGAATGCAGTTGTTGTTGGTTTCGGTGGTGTCACTGGCGCATTTGGTACGACTTCCACATTGCCGGACCAAAAATAATTGTTGTCTGCTGTTTTGTACCACTTCGCATTGCCGTTCACACTCTCTCCGTCTGTAACATAGCCCACGAATGCAACCGTCTTGCCTGCTTTAATGGGTACTGGTGTTGCTGTGGTGTTCGGTGCACCACTGCGGATGTTCATATCACGTAGGACACGGGCCGATCCGATTTGCTGTACAAGGTTCATGTATCTCTATGGTACCGGTTAATATTCGAATGAATAGTCGGCGTCGGTGTGCTAACAGATGTTTGTTGGATTAGAATCGAATAAACATATGACGGATACACTTTCGGTACAGCAGCGCAGTAGAGTGATGGCTGCAATAAAGAATAAAGGATCAATCATCGAACAGCGGGTCGCCGCCATCCTGAAAGAATACGGGGTTAGATACCGCAAGCACTCGGATAAGCTGCCAGGAAAGCCCGATTTTTATATCACGCGTCTCAGCACGGTCCTTTTTGTGGACTCGTGCTATTGGCATGGGTGTCTGGTCCACGGCTCACAGCCGAAGAGCAACAGGAAATTTTGGAAAGTGAAATTGGAACGCAACAGGGCGCGAGATAAGGAAATGAATAACGAATACCGAAGACTGGGGTGGCGAGTGATACGAATATGGGAACACGAACTCACATCTCCCATCAGCAAAAGAGTGATTAGAGCGATTGCGGCACTCAGCCGGTGATACAATGTGGGGGTGAAAAACGACACGAAGAAATTTCGCGCCGTCGATTTGTTCGCGGGAATCGGAGGAATGCGCCTCGGCTTCGAGCAAGCCGGCTTTCAAATCGTATATTCGAATGACATCGACACTTACGCATGCCAGACCTATCGCGCAAACTTCGGAGAAATAGATGAGAGAGACATCCGGACCGTAGACGTCGCCTCGCTGCCTGAATTCGATATTTTGCTTGCAGGGTTCCCGTGCCAGCCGTTCTCTCTCATCGGGAAACGAGACGGATTGTCTGACCCGCGAGGCCGACTATTCAACGAGATAGTTCGGTTCTTGGATGAAAGACGGCCACGAGCGTTTGTGCTGGAGAATGTTAAGAACCTGCTGAAGCACAACAAAGGAGACACATACCGTTTTATCAAGTCGGCACTTGAAACTGCGGGCTCTGGCTATACCGTGTATGAAAACATCCTCGACTCCAAGAATTTCGGCGTACCTCAACACAGAGAACGAGCGTATATCGTGGGTATTCAGAATCCGCATCAAGAATTCGTATTCCCGCAGGACTCTTTCGACGAAAGGCCGAGTCGGGTGGGTGGTATTTTGGACCAACACGTCGATGATAAGTACTATCTATCGCAACGCTATTACGAAGGGCTTCTAGTTCACAAGGAGCGTCACAGCGCTAAGGGAAGCGGATTCGGTTGCGAGGTTCTCGATTTGGATGGAGTCTCCAATACTATCGTTTGCGGCAACATGGGACGAGAGAGGAACCTGATACAAGATCGCCCAATCTCCATCAACAAATGGGGGGTGCGCAAATTGACCGAACGAGAATGCGCCCGACTCCAAGGATTCCCCGATACGTTCACTATACCGGTGTCGCCGACACAGGCTTACAAACAGTTTGGAAATGCGGTTACCGTACCCGTCGCCAGAGAAATGGCACGAAAGTTAAAGGCTTATTTGCGACAACAAGACCGTCTCGAAACCGTGCGACCGAAGCTTCTCACGAGGCGCGTTCCCGCTTACGCTGTTTAGCCGCACTCATTCCGCTTTTTGCATACTGTTGAAAGCAAACGCGGCAATACACGGCACCCGCTTTCGTCGCAAAGAGATCCCGCTTGTATTTCTGTCTAGCCTCGTTCCTTGAAATGGAGCATTGATCGCATTTTTCACCATGCTCGACTATCATTTTCTCTCTGTTTGCGACCTCGTCGCTGCAGCTCTCACATATGCCTTTCTTGAAATGCGGAGCGTCAGTCTTTCCGCATTTCAGACAACGCTCGTACAAACGGCTCCACTCATGATGCTTATAGCTACCCAACTTTCTACCGGTCATCTCGCTGAAACAGCCTTTACAGAAGACCTCACGCTTCTTGGTGATATAGAAGTCGCGACCGTATAGCGCCGCGGCTTCGTATCGATTTCGCCCGCACTTATCACACTTGTTACCGTGTGCAGTGATGATCGACTCGCGTCGTTCGCCCCGAAAGCCGCCCTCGCATTGTTCGCAGAGTCCGTGTCGCAGGTGCGGGATGGTTGTGGTTCCGCATTCGCGGCAAGCCGAGTAGTATCTGCTCCACCCCTTCTTCTTGGGCTCTTTCTTGGGGTTCTTGACGATTCGCTTCGAATCTTGCGCACTCTTTCGCTTCTTCGATTCTTCTTCCAGCAATACATCAGGGTTCATCTCGATTCCTTTCTCAATGGATTCGTTCACTCCCATTTGTTTAACGGTCCAAATGACAATCTGTCGCACGCGT
>VMEY01000075.1 GCA_007375785.1 Parcubacteria group bacterium Athens0416_74
GAGGACGGCAACAAAAATCGCCGCTACAGCAAGGGGAACGACGAGGTGCCGCATCCTTAAAGTATACCCTGCACGATGAGACTCCCGTGAATCCTAGAAGAGAAGCACGAGTGCCATCGCGATGAATGACACGAGCCAATACCCGGCATTGATGAGGTAGAGCGTAAAGGGTTTGGTTTCCCACAGTACGATGCTGAGCGATACCGGCGCCACAAATCCGGCCCAGCACCAGAAGCCGAGCTCCACAGCTCCGACCCAATCGAAGACTCCCCACGCGAGCGCGAAGTAGCTCATCACGTACGCGATGACGAGACTTGAGAGAAGACCGAGCGCGACCATCAGCGGCATGCGCTTCTTTCCTCGCTCAAGTGCCTCCGGTGAGATGCCCGACATGCGCATCCACGCAGCACCAAAGACGCGCGGGTTATACCAAACCATTCCAATAATCACATTTGTAATACCGGCGGCCAATATGGGCCAGAGGTCGATTATCATGCGCTCATGGTAGCGCGCACACCGCGCGCGTCTACCGACTGGCTGTGCATAGGTGCAGACCAAAGGTCCCATACCGATGCAGCAACATTTGATGGCACACCTTCGAGCGCAAGATAGTGCAGGTCAATATATGGGAGGCTATTTGCTTCGATAATCCCCCACCGTTGCGTATCCGGGTCACTTTCTGGGTCACCAATGATAAGGTCGAAGCCGACCACGCTCACGCCGAGCACAGATGCTGCGCGCTCAAGATACCCGCGAAGCTTTGGGTGTTCTGCGCCAAGCATCTCGCGCGTCGCTCCTCCAAAAAGTCTGCCGGTCCTATGTGTAAGCGGTGTAGTATCTCCCGCCGGCAAAATCGTGTCGTCTTCCAGCCCCTTTCGGGCAAGAAAGCGTCGATGCTCCTCGGTGAGGACAATGTCTTGTACTCGCTCGTGCCGCGCCGCATTCCGAGTCTCTATGAGCGCACGTATTGAAGAAGTTCCGTCTCCCTCGACAGTGGGCGGCGTTGCGCGAAAGAAGCCCACGAGCTTTCCATTTACTACAGTACCCCGACATACGGGACCTTCTAGATACTCTTCGACGACAACGTGCCTGCAGAGCTTGCGGGCTGAGCCGTATGCCTTTCTCGTATCCGCTTCCTCACGCACATTCACACTCGTATGTCTTCCGCGTGAACCCGAACGAGGCTTTATTACTGCGGAGCCCATCTGCCCCACCGCATCAAGCGCTTCTTGAAGCGAACGAGCCGATGCTACGTGCGGCACCGGTACACCGGCGCGCGAAAGTGCATTTTTGAGAAGGTATTTATCGTCGAGCCACCCGGTACTTTCACTTCTTTTATAATGCGGTATGGGCAGACTCTGGAAGTAAAACCACTTTCCGGCAAGCCGCGCGCGATATATCTCTGTACCGCGACCAAAAAGCATGAGGTGCTCCATATCAATACCGCGACGCATCGCTTCTTCCCATATCACTTGCGAGCGGTATGTCGTGGCGCCGGCGACTTCGCGGGAGAAGCGAGCGAAGGGCATGGCGGAGAGACCTCTCAAGAGAGATTGTTCAATATGGTCAAAGAGTGAGCCGGTCCACCTCGCGATGAGCGCGAAGATGCCACCATCTCCGGCGAGCGAGTCTGCCGTCCAGACAGCAAGTGAATTTGATACGTAGTGCTCAAAATGATTCACCGGACTGTTGCCACAGTCCTCGCATGTCCCAGAGCTCTCCTTGTATTCATGGGGCGCGCCTTCTGTCATGCTCACATCTTACAGCGAAAAACCCCTCCGTGTGGAGGGGCTTTTCTTAATGACCGCCGAGCATGATGAGCATGTTTGGCTGATAAGTCGTCTCTCAATGATACACGACTGCGGGCGCATCCAATCGGGAAAGGGGGATAAACCTACAGCGCAAATGCTACCCCAAGGTAGTAGGGCCAGATGACGAGGGCGAACACGCCCTTTGCGAATCCAAGCTGCAAGTATCCAATGCTAAAAAGCCAGCCCGCAATCCATGCGAGACCGACAGAGCTGTGTTGCTCAATGTGAATCTTTTCCATGCGTTCATTATACCTCCCCTACGTGGCGTATGGAGATATCGTATGAATAAGCACTATGGTCGCAGCGTAGTACAGCCAGTGCAGCATATACGAATATGCAAACCCGTTCTCCGTTCGAAGTAGTAGATACGGAAACGCGAATCCTGCGAGGGTCGCGGCCGTGGCGAATCGAATGATGTACCCCAGCGGGGCACCGCCGAAGACCAGAAGGAGGTGGCCGCCTCCGAAAAGGAGCGCGCACCATAGCGCAGTGGTGCGCACGCTGAATCCACGAGCGGCGAAAGCCAGGGTAAGTGCCGCCACGAGTAGCTGCTGCAAAAGAATCTCGATGGATTTGGGTAGAAAATACCAGGATGTCGCAAACAGGAGCTCTGAGGGAGGTGTCCAGGCCTCCGCCCATACGATGGGTTCAAATTTCGGCAAGATGTATGCCAGAAATACCACGACGACGGTGACCATGGTCGCGAGCATCATGTACGTGCCGCGACCATCGACAAAAGGCCGCCAACTCCTGAATATCGGGGAGAGCGCTAGTAGAGTGATGCAGACCCAAAGTAGATAGTACAGCGCTATACCAATCGGTTGCGCATTGTAATTCAGATTCACGCCGACTACCGGAAGCACGATGTAGTACGCGATATCAGAGAGAATCCATATCGTGGCTATCTGTCCGACCGTGAGAATCAGCGGGTCCTTATGAGTGGTCGACATTAAGATACATCATACCCCGATGCGACGTTTCTATCAGATGCGGAGGGTGAGAGATTCGAACTTTCTCAGTGAGACCCCACATGGTCTTTCTGACGAATTTCCAAGAAGAACACCAAGACGTCCGCATAGCTGGCACGAATTCTAGGATTCGAT
>VMEY01000009.1 GCA_007375785.1 Parcubacteria group bacterium Athens0416_74
TGCGGAGCGATTCCGTACTGCGAGCACTCTATAGAAGTGCCTTTTTTAACGAACGATGGGATAAGCTTTTCCACGCTCTCGCGAGGGAAATCTCTCCCGAGCGATGTATCTAGCATGGCTATCTCCCCTTGCTACGGCTACCCTACCCTACGATAGACTCTCTGACCACTTCTTTATCTGTGACGCGACACTCCTCTCCGCACCTTTAAAACTGTGTCCGACTTTTGGGACGATGCCTACCTCTCCTTCGTATATGTGCTCCAAAAACCATTCGTGAAGCTCCTTGGCCGGACGATCAACAAATTCATCCCGCTCCGCGAGCATCGCGAGTATAGGCGTCTTCACTCTACCGAGCGTCGCGGGTCGCTTCTTTGGCTGAGCGTACGTAAAGATTTCCTCTACACTCTCGGGTGTGTACAGGCTCAAAAATCGCTGCGCATCAGCCATCTCTCCCCACGGTAGGACATTTTCCGGCAAGAGCTCATGAGGCCGACCTTTTTTTACAAGCGAGCGTGCTGCTTCTTCTGCACGCGCGAGCACACGCTTGCCACTTACCAATACACCGGCAGCATAATCGCTCACGGGTGCGAGCAGAATGATGCCCTTCACTCCTTTCCCACCTTTACTTGCCCAAAAAATGGATTTTTGGCACCCGGTTGAATGGCCGACAAGGTACACATCCTTCGCACCGATTCTTCGCGCAAATCGCACGGCGCCGTCGATGTCATCTACACATTCAGAAAATACCTCGTGTGCTCCGCCTCCTCGACGTGACGTACTTTTACCCTTCGTCGTAGTGATGCGCGAGACTTTATCGTGACCTCGATTATTGAAAGTGAGAACTGCCGTCTGCGTATCAACAAGCAAATCCATTATCGACATCTTGCTGAACATGGAGCTGTTCAAACCGTGGAGCCATACAAAAACCCGCTTTGGTTTCTTCGGGCCAAGCAAAAGGCCGTTGAGCACAACTTTTTTAGGAGTAACTATCTCGACATGATGACAAGCCCTCATGCGAGCAGTCTACCCATTTTACTTCTTTATGGCGAGCGCTTGCTCGTCAGCATTCTTGAGGACGCCCACGGCAAGTCGGAGACCCTGCTGGGTCCTGGGGATATCCTTAATGGCGACCTTGCCCACTACACGAATCTCGATGTTTTTACACACGCCGAGTGCGACGGCAGGATTTACCCAGCGACCGGCTGCGCGCACCGACTTTTCTGCCGGAAGGAGTACGTCTATTTGATTGCGCTTGCGCGGGTGCATGGAGTCAGCGATGACACGCAGGCCAAGATGCTCTTCCACTACGGAGAATCCGCAGTTCGGGTTCTTGGGGTCGTTGTGCGCCACTATCTCGATGACCGTACCAAATGGGAGCTTTTCCCTGAGGTCTACGGAGCGAGCTGCCACGACTTCCGGGTTTGAGTACGCGCCGCTTGCGGTGGTGTATGGGTCGCCATCGGTCTGTTCCGGTACGGCGTTGTAGCCCGTCATAGATACGGAAAATGTCTGAATGTCCTCGACGACCGGGGCCGTCGTCGTGGCTCCGAGTCCCGATGTGGACAAAAGAAAGAGGCCTCCAATGGCCGTTGATATGATTCCTGTCATGCGCCGCAAGGGATTACCTTACCCCCATACGATAGCATGGAATGTCTTGACAGTCAAGCCCTAATCGTTGTCTAATGAGCAGCTCATGAAGTCTCCATGGCTCTATAGAGCCAAGAAATGACTTGCATAAGAGGGACTTATGTTCCCTCTTGCCAGCTGGCGAGGTACTTCTGCTGCTCCTCAGAGAGGGTATCTATCGTCATTCCCATGGCGGAAAGCTTGAGGGCAGCAATCTCCTGCTCCATTTCGAGCGGAATCTCATACACGCCCGGCGCAAGTGGGGTTCCGTCGGCTGACGGATTGGTGGCCATCCAGGCACTTCCGAGCGCTTGGGTCGCAAAGCTCATATCCATGACGCTTGCGGGATGACCTTCCGCTGCCGCCAGGTTTACCAACCTCCCTTCTGCGAGTACCCGGATACGTTTGCCCCCGAGCACATATTCCTGGACATTCTCGCGTACCACGGTAGGCTCCCCTGCAAGCTTTTTCAACACCTCAAGGTCTATTTCCACATCGAAATGACCGGAGTTGCATACGATTGCCCCATCTTTCATGACCTTGAATTCCTTCTCTCCGATGACGTGGATATTGCCCGTCACGGTGCAAAAGATATCGCCCACGGCGGCCGCTTTCTCCATAGTCGTCACAAAGAAACCATCCATTGCCGCTTCGAGCGCCTTCACGGGATCTATCTCAGTCACTATCACGTTTGCGCCCATGCCCTTTGCACGCATCGCGAGACCTTTGCCGCACCAGCCATAGCCCGCCACCACAAATGTTCTCCCGGCGAGCAGTACATCTGTCGCGCGGATGATGCCGTCGAGCGTGCTCTGACCAGTCCCATAGCGGTTGTCGAACATGTTCTTCGTCTTTGCATCGTTGACCGCGACTATCGGCATTTTGAGAGCACCGTCTTTGTGCATTGCGCGGAGTCGGATGACGCCCGTGGTCGTCTCTTCCGTACCGCCGAGCATGCTCGAGAGTAATTCGGGGTGCTCTTGGTGAATCGTGGACACGAGGTCGGCGCCGTCGTCCATCGTAAGCGCAGGCTTCTGGGCGATGAGCGTCTTGATGTGTTTGAAGAATGTCTCTTTCGATTCTCCCTTTATGGCAAAAGTAGGAATGCCATATTCCTGCACCAAAGCTGCCGCGACATCGTCTTGCGTAGAAAGAGGGTTCGAGGCGGAGAGAAACACGTTGGCCCCACCGGCTTTGAGAACACGAACAAGGTTGGCTGTCTCCGCTGTGACGTGGAGCACCGCGGCCAGAGTCTTGCCCGCAAAGGGCTGCTCTTTCTCAAATCGCTTACGAATAATTCGGAGGACCGGCATGTCACGCTCGGCCCACTCGATGCGGCGCTTCCCCTCTGCCGCGAGATTAATATCTTTGATGTCGTATTCCATTTGGTAGAGATTACCATGCCTGAGTGTGCTAACCCTTGACAACTGCGACCTAACGTGTATAATACCGACAACATAGATTCAAGTCAGCCGCGGTCTGAGGACCACATTGGCCCGGAGCCCTCGGCTGAATTGAAAAGCCCGAGGGCCTTTCGACTCAGCAGGGTCGAAGGGCCCTCGTCCTCTGACAAACCACATAGAGACGGAGAAGACCATGAACGAAGAGCGACTGCAGATACGGCTCGCAAAAACGAAAGCCAGGCTCGATCAAATTGTTCAGGCTCGACAAAAGCGCGAGGCTGCTCGTGTAGAAAAAAAGCGCGCCGATCTTGAAGCTAAGAAGCACAAGCTTGGCGAGGACATCAAGAAGCTTAGGGCGAGATTTCTACGCAATCTCACCGAAGAGCAATTGGGGTGGTACAAATCGGAACGCAAGCAATCTCGTGAAGAAGCTTCCAGACGCAGGGCCAAAAACCTACTCGACATCGAGTCTGCGGGATACAGTAAAGGATGGAGGGCGCGCGAAGAGAAAGCGAGGCCCTGGAGCCCTGACGACTATACGAGATAGCGCACCCACCGAAACACAGCTGAAAGGAATCTATCATGACGCGACATAGAGGCGGTTACGGAGATTACGGGATTCTTGCAGGGCACTACAACAAGGGGCGCATGCCATTCCCCCTTTGGATTCTTGAAGCGATCCGCAGGAGGGCATGGATCGATTACGACATCGCGCTCACGCTTGATGTCGGGTGCGGCACAGGCGTTGCAACACGGCAACTGAGAGAATACGGATTTAGGCGAGTAATCGGAATCGATACTGACTCCCGCATGATCGCAGAGGCAACTCGTGTTCAAAGCCTGGAAGAGCAAGACACGCCACCGATACAATACTACGTTGCGGCCATCGAAGACTACGATCTTCCCGGCGGGATATTTGACGTCATAACAACCTTCGGTGGACTCCCCTGGTTCTACGACGTCGACGGGGCGCTTCAAAATATTCGTCGGTTGATGAATCCTCTCGGTTCAGTGTTCTTCGCGGCAGATGAGCACCCCGGAACGTTAATCCCGGATTGTCACGACATCGTTGAAGGATACATCCAGGATCGTACGCGTCTGGGCAAAAGATTGCGTATGGAAGCTCCTGAGAACGTGCTACGAGCTCATGGCTTCTCGGAGATACGAAGCGACCGACGTACAGAAACAATGGAAGTTCCTGTCGAGAAAGTCGTCGAGTACATCCTATCGAGCAGTTCGATGAACGCAGTCCCAATAGACTCTGTACCGCGTTTGCGAAAAGAATTGTTCGCGCGCTGCACGGCACATGCAGTGCCCGATAATCCGACAATAATGCGAGGCACCTTCGATTTCAGTTTTACTGCGTGTCACATACGCATATAGCTCGACGACCTGCCACGTCGCATAATCTGCACATATCCGTTCCCGGATCAGGAATGATCCGGGAAGTTTTTTGTGCAACCATGCATAACCGCGTAATTTCTATGACACACTTCGTAATCCGCAGACTACTGCATGCGTAGCAGCCTTATGAGTCGCTTTCTGTAGACGCCAAAAAGTGTTATCGAGCATATCGTGATGAAGTACGCCGGAAACGCTACGGTCGCAAATGTGTACGTGGGTACGATAAAAAAGATGAGGATGTTGTTGAGTGTTGAGCCAGCGTACGCGCCAAAATGCTCCGTCTCCGGATATCTGTACGCTTTGATGACCGTGGGGACACCTGCAGCAGCATCGGCCGCTATCGCGAACACCATCGCCACGAGCGGGTCGCTTGTCACGACCCACAAGACCAGCGCGAGCGCAGAGAGCACACCACACGCGTAATCAAACGTGCCAAGCTTCCAGTATGCATTGGGATTCGCAAACGATGTGAGAAAGATGACAAACGGCATGAAGCCGGACATGAATACGGGTAGTGCGGCCCACCCGGCTCCCTCCGCGAGCGCCGCCGCTGTAGCGATAAACGCAGCGACTGCCCACATGAAGAACGTCACGCGATTGGGCTGCGTCCTGCCTTTATAGGTGCTCCATATGTACGTCGCGGAGCTCGAGATATGAGCCACAAAACCGACTATCAGAAGCGGGTGAAATGGCATGATCTTACACAAATACTGCAAAGCCGGTCGCAACTACGACTGCCGTGATGAGCACGAATGCTGCGAGCGTACGAACAAAGAACGAGACTGCTTCGCTTCGCTTCCCGTCGAGCAAGAGTACAACGGGGCGGTAAAAAAACGTAAACGCCATAAACGCTACAGACAAGACGAGAAGGGAGAGCATGGTGATAGGTGCCATCACAGTATCTTCTGCGCCGGACCCAACCAATTCGCCAAGCGTAGTGATGCCAAAGACTACGAGCACGATGTATGCGCTTGCGAGCGCCGCGTTGATGTAGGGATTCGTTGTCATATAAATGTTTAAAATCTCAAGACGAACGAGTCGATTGTAATGCCGACGTCTGAATGAATCGTGTAGGTGAAGTCGGCCGCATGAGCGACATGACCATCTTCATAGTGGACGATGCCACTCCCGCCCGACGCGTAAATCTCCGTCACGTAGTACTTCCCTCCCAGCACTTCCTTGAGTGGCGAGAGCTCTGAGATGTTTTGCTGCACATACGTCTCAACGCTCACCATACGCCCATCGGGAAATGTGCCGATTTCTTTGGATACATCCTTGCCAATAGAATAAATGTTCGCGATAGCGATAAGCGCGATGAGTAACACGAGTGAAATGCCCCAGGTGCGCATATGCAAAATAGTATAGCGTATTGTCACAGGCGTATCGCGATTCTTGTGACCCCACAGGGAATCAACTACACGAAATCTTTGCCGTCGCAAAGATTTCCCAGCAGTCCGCTCTCGGACTTCCCCGTATGCTGACGAGGCCCCAGTCCTCGCCCGATTTTCATTCGAGAGGATTCATCATTGGCCCATACGTTGAGACTCGCCGCCGCTCGCCTCACGCGCAGGCCGCGGCTCGCGGTTCGTCCTACTGGACTCACACCGCTCCGCCCGTCAATGACGACAGAAAACCGGCAGAAGTGCCGGTTTTCTGTCGTCATTGACCCCACGGGGAATCGAACCCCGCTTCCATCCTTGAGAAGGATGTGTCCTAGCCGATAGACGATGGGGCCAGTCGCGCAAATAGTACAAAAAAATGTCGGTTTTTACCAGCCCAAATTACATACTCTCACATACCCAAGTATATGAGAGTGTTACTTATTCGCGGGAAAGATTGGCGAACGACTTTATAAAATCGGCAAACACTTTGCCGTAGGGCGTGAGATTGTGCTGGACCATCCTGCCCGCATACGATTTCTCGACCAGACCTGCCGTGACCAGACGACGAGTGTGTTCACTAAATGTCTTTTGATTGCCCTCCAGCTCCATGAGAATATCCTCAAGGGAGAGGCCCGGTCTGCGTGCTATCAGCAGCAGTATTTGAATTCGCCAATGATTCGACACTCCTTTGAAGTGTCTTTCCAACTTGCGCGCGCTCTTTGGTTTCTTCGCGGCCATGCCCACATACTCTCACATACTCTCACATACCCAAGTATATGAGAGTGTCGTAGTGGATAACTAGTGCTCCTTCACGAGCTGGAAGCGCGATTCACCGCTCTCGACTGTACCGAAGAAAATCGACTCCGGGCGATACCAAAATCCGTGAGCATGCGGCCAGAGGTGTTCATAGACGACTCCTGTCTCGAGCGACTCACTGTGCCGTACACCTTTGTGCACGAGCCGATACACTCCTCCCTTGTAATGCTGGTATATCTCCCCCGGAGCCGCGAGCGCCTGCTCTTTGCTTCCATACAAAGGTGCCTCTCCCATACTTACCTCCGCGACCATTCGTCTTCCATTCGGACAAGCAGCTCCGCTGCGCGATCCGGCTCGGCCATCAGGGCTCGTACACATTTTTCGAGTCGCATCCCTTGAGAGCCTTTCACGAGGATAATGTCACCCTTTCGAAGTTCGGGAAGCAGTTCTTTTGCGACGCGCTCTGCTTCTCCCATGTCGTATTGTCGAATAGACATCTCCGGCATACCTGCATCGAGCGCTGCTTCTGCAATCGCTCGCGAGCGAAAACCCACTGTAACCAAAACATCCGTCATCTTTGCCGCTCGTTCGCCCACCTGTCGATGCGCTTCTTTTGTGTACCTACCAAGCTCGAGCATATCGCCGAGTATCGCGATCTTCCGTCCGCTCGTGCGTATGTCAGCAAGAAGATCGAGCGCCGCAAGAGCCGCTACCGGTGAAGAATTGTATGTATCGTCGATAAGCACGGAATATTTCATGCCGGGCAGTATGCGCACACGGCCCGGTGGCGGTTCCCATGTATCAAGCGCGCGACTGACCGACACGCTGTCTACTCCCACACAATCGCCGACAGCTATTGCCGCAAGCGCTGCGTACACACGAGGGCGACCGAGTGCCCCATGCACATTGACCGGAATCGACGACGCGCCGTGGTTTGCGCGAAAGCGCACCCCTACCGGCTCATCATCCTTGTAGACAATCTCCTCATGCGATGAAAAGAAATCATTGTTGCTCTCACAACCGTAAGTGACTGATATTCCGCGATAATCCCCGTGTAGTTGTCTTGAGCGAAGGTCGTCCCCATTGATTACCAACTTGCCTCCCGGCCGCACGTACTCGGCGAGTGCGCGTTTTTCTTTCATGACATCCTCGGGTGATGAAAAGTATTCCACGTGTGCCGGTATTTCTGGTACTCCGGTAAACACCGCAATCTCCGGTCGCAGCCACTTCGCAATACGCCGAATATCACCCGGTCTATCGGCACCCACCTCGAGCACCAGCCACTGCGGATAGTCGGCAGGAAGCACGATAAGTGCAAGCCCCTTGAAAAGATTCCCTATCCATAAAAACGGATTGCTCCAGGCATTCTCACAGCCCAATATCGTGAGCGGCACTCCTATGTCGCTGTTGAAACTCTTTGCACTCTTCCGCATGTGAAGTGTGCCGGAAAGCCCCGCATAAATCGCGTCTTTGGTGGTGGTCTTTCCCACGCTTCCCGTGACCGCGATAATGCGCGGCTTATGGCGCCATAACACAAGGCGCGCTTCCCATACGAGAAGTGTGACGAGTATCTTTTTTAGAGCATTGAGCATAAATATTCCGCGTCATTCTACCGCATCACCCTATCTATCAGGCGGAATACTGTAATAATTTATCAAGAACTTGGTAATGTCGAGGAATGGATGTGCCAAAGTCGCCGATGCAAATTCTGCGCCGTGCGGCTCAACCGCAAAGAGAAAGACGATGAATCGAGCGTCGTGAGCAGGAAAATATCCGAAGAACGAGTGCAGATACCTGTCGGAATAGTATCCGCCGTTGGAATCTACGAGCTGCGCTGTTCCTGTCTTAGCCGCTATGGAGTAATGTTCTTGCTTCAGCTTTCCGTCGAGAAGCGCTTTATCGTAGACCTCTACGAGCATGCGAGTCACCGCCTCAGTCGTTTCGGGCTTAAAGATCTGCCGCCTCTCCTTTTCCTCGACCTCACGCGTAATGCCACTCGAGAATTTTACGTGCGTGACCACATGCGGATTCGGCAATTTTCCGCCGTTGGCGAGCGCGGCAAGTGCGCGCGTCATCGCAATCGGCGTCACCGAAATACCCTGACCAAACGATGCGGCTGCAAAGTTGACTTCCGGCCCCACTCCTTCCCCGAGTGGACTGAGGTCACCCGTAACCTCGTTGGGCAGGTCTATTTCAGTCTTCTCCTCGAGCCCGAGCGACTTCATGTATTTCGTAAAGGTCGCAGAGCCAGCGCGCTCTTCGACAAACGTGGCACCGAGGTTGAGTGATTGACTCAAGACTTGCTGCATCGGTGTCGTATTGCGCGCTCTTTTGTCGTGATTACATACTTTCTTTCCCGAGCGCGTAAAGCAGCCTGTATCGTAGTAAGTGGTCTGCGGCGTCACTGCACCTACATCGAGTCCTATAGCCATGGTCAGGGGCTTCATGATGGAACCGAGTTCGTATCTGCCCTCCACAAGTGCGTTTGTAAATACCGCGGGATTCTCTACGGTGTTGTACGCGTTGGGGTCGAAGCTCGGCCTCAGCGCAAGAGCGGCAATCTCGCCGGTCTTTGGGTCCATGATTATGCCGCCTGCCACACGCGGCGTATATTCACTCATGACTTCGTCGAGCGTTTTTTCCAGCTGTGCCTGCGTCGTTGGTTCGATAGAGATGATGATGCTCCCCTCTTGTTTTGCCGGATTGGCAGAGAGTGCCGCACGAGCGTTGGTAAATATTTCTGCAAACGGGTTTACATACAGGCCTTCCCGTTTATGCGACAGTGTCTCCTGCCACGCAAGCTCCAGACCATACACACCTGTCTTCACCTCCCCTTTGTATCCCACGAATCCCAGTGTCTGTGCGGCAAGCTGCTTTGCCGGGTAGTTGCGCCACTTGTCCTGGACCAATACCACCCCCGGGAGTTTGAGCGCACGAATCTCCGCCGCAGCTTCATCCGATACCCGTTGTGCCATCTCTTCCCACGGATCGTCGCCCTTAGCAGCGCTCGCAAAGAAACGCTCCTTGTCGAGCTCTACGTGCGGCGATAGCGCATCATAGACTATCTGCGGGTCCTTCAAGTCTTTGGGCACGACAACAAGCAGCCACCCTGACTGCGTCACCGCAGCCGCGACACTCTCCCCATCTTTGTCCGTAAAGAATATATCGCCGCGTGCCACTTCATCGCCTGCGCGCTGCACGTATTGACCCATCGCATCCTGTGCGTACGAGTCACCCAGAACAATCTGGACAAAATACAGACGCAGAATAAGCACGAATGCCGCCACGATAAAGACGGCACACAAAATACGCGCGCGAAATACGAGCGTCGATTTCATACGCGGTACTCGAGGCGCTCTCTATTAGATGCCATTGCCGGGTATTGTAGCAGCCACGGCAGTGCCCGGACGATAGACGTACTGTGTGTCTCGCAAATTCGTGAGACCTATCGATGTCGCTATAGACTCATCGACACTGTGAGAGAGGGCAAAGTATTCCTGCTCCATCACGGCTATTGCACTTTGAAGGCGTGTCGTCTCGGTACCTGCCTCTTTCCGTGCGATGATGTTGAGGACTGATGCGCCCACAAAATAGAGGTATCCGGCACAAAGCACGAGGAGTATCAACATGAGGGCGCGCAAGAACGCGCTCTCATACGGATGCTCCACGGCAAGCGTCATGCTTTTTCTTGCACTCGAGAAGTCCAGCGATGTCTGGAATATGGAGGGACGATATTTACTTATTGATTTGAGCTTACCCATGGTGATTCTTTTCGATTACGCGAAGCTTCGCACTGCGAGCCCGCGGGTTGTCTGATAATTCTTCGGTAGAAGGAGTGATGGGTTTGCGTGTGACGCGGCTTCCCTCACCCTTTTCTTCCAAGCTGACAAATCGCTGCTTCACTATCCGATCTTCAAGTGAGTGGAAACTTATGACTGCCATGCGGCCGCTTTCCTCGAGAATCTGCCAGGTATTACGTAGAGATTCTTCGAGTGCGCCGAGTTCGTCATTGACCGCGATACGCAAAGCCTGAAACGTCTTGGTAGCAGGATGCATCCGACCGTATCTTGCAGATGTAGGTACGGCAGCCTTTATGATGTCTGCCAGCTCCTTAGCGGTTCGTATCGGAGAGCGCTCTCTTGCAGCTACGATTGCGCTCGCAATGCGTCTCGAGTGCCGCTCTTCGCCCCATCCGAATATCACATCAGCGAGCGATTCTTCCTGCCACTCGTTGACGATGACGTATGCATTCAACGATTGGTCTTTGTCGTATGCCATCGAGAGTGGCTCATCGGAGAGAAAAGAGAATCCTCTTCCTGCGGTGAGCTGAAATCCGGACCACCCGAGGTCAAAGAGCACTTTGTCGACTCTTGTCACACCAATCTTTTCGAGCTCCGCTCTCATGTGCCGGAAGTTCGCATGTATCAAATGCACGGGTGCTTTCGAGTCTTTCAGTGCTATTTTCGCTCTGCCTATGGCGTCTTCATCAGCGTCGAAGCCGATAAATACTCCATGCTCTCCAAGGCGCTTCGCCATCTCTTTTGCATGACCCGCGCCACCGAGCGTGGCATCCACTACGACATCATCCTTTTGTATCGCAAGCGATTCGACTGCTTCAAGTAAAAGAACAGTTCGATGCCCGACTTTTTCTACTAGCATCGGATTGCCGGGAGATATAAGGCGTCGCGTGCGCATGACGTTTGAAATAATCCCCCAGCAATCAGGTGCAACTAGAGAGCGCCAATCTCTCCGAGCTTCTCGGCGAGCGCATCGGCTTGCTTTTCGATACGGGCTTTGTAGGTATTCCATCGCTCCGCATCCCAGACTTCCACGCGGTCCGACACACCGGCGAATACGACATTTTTCTTGAGACCTGCGAACTCCTTCTGATGCTCCGGTATGAGGATGCGGCCCGCGCCGTCGACCTCCACCTCAGCGGCTCCCGAAAGAATGAATCGATTGAATCCTCGTGTGTCCGCCTGAGCAAAGGAAAGCTCTTGCAGCTTAGCTGCGACCTTCTCCCAGTTCGCGCGCGAATAGACGAAGAGACAATTGTCGAGTCCGCGCGTCATCACTACCTTTTTGCCAAGTCCGGTACGGAAAGATTTCGGCAGCGAGATGCGCTTCTTCTCATCGAGCGAGTGTTCGTATTCCCCTATAAACATCATAATTCTACGGTTTCCCACTTTTTCCCACTGCATTAGAGTATATACCACTATACCCCACCGCAAGGCACTTATCCACACTGCTCCGCCAAGGCTTCGCAGTGCACGCACGACGAAAAGACCCTCTTTTCAGGGCTTCGATGTTGTCTCCGACGCTAGCCGTTCAGACTCTGTATGTATTCACCTCTTAGTCCACGATAGAGCTCGATTCTCTCATCGCATAGTCTCTCAAACTCTGCTTCGTCGTCGGGGGCTGACAGAAGCAATGCAAAATCTTGACTCAAGAACGCTATCTCGGCATCACCGCGCGAGAAACCGTTTTCAGTTAACGTACTTACTTCCCTGTCTATCGCCTCTCGTGCCCTTTTCGTGCGCACTGACAATTGAGCTGTGTCATCCTTTAGCGCCTGCCAACTCTCAATACGGTGTCCCAAGTATGCAAGCGAACTCTCTGCTCTAGAATCCAAGTGGCTCGGTTGACGCGGCGCCTCCCTCATACCGCCATGCTAGCACGCAGACGTTGATCGATCTCGTTTACTGAATTTTCTTTTCCGGGAGGCCTGATTCGAGCTCTTCGCGAGTTTCTTTGAGATCAACGATGGCGTTTTCTATCGACATGCGTGTACTGAGTACGATGTCTTTATCTTCTGTGAGTCGTTGGAGTCCGGCCTCTATGTCGTTCATGGCTTTCCCGATTGACCGAGCGACTTCCATATCTTCAGACAGCTCGCCGCTCTCTCGCATTTCTTCAGCGCGAGCATCGAACAGCGCGAGTTGTTCGCGCACACGCTCAATGTTGGCATTGATATGAGCCACATCTTCGTGAACTGCGGGAAGCATCGTCTCAAGGTCTTTCAACATTGCCTCTATTTCGGAGAGCTCAAGCTTCAAGTCTCCCTCGAAATCATCGTCTCGCTCGCCATTGCCGCCTCTTTCAATGCCTGACATACGTAGATTATATGCCAACCAAGTCTGTGTTACCATCGCGCTATCTATGCTCAGTATCTTCCGCTCGGCTACCCCGGAAGCACTCGAATCTCTCGCGGAGGAACTTCGCGTCCGCAAGACAAAGCACTTTATACTTCTTTTTTCGATGGGCTCGCAATTTGACCACCTCATCGTCCAGCAACTCTCAAAGCTTGGGGTATATTGCCTCGTCGCGGATCCGGCGACGGTGACCGCTGATGATGTTAAAAAAGCCGCGCCTGCC
>VMEY01000076.1 GCA_007375785.1 Parcubacteria group bacterium Athens0416_74
GATGATTGGTTCGCCGCCGGGATACGTGGGTCATGATGATGACGGTATTTTTGAAGTTGACCGTGCGACCCTTTGCGTCGGTGAGGCGGCCGTTGTCGAGAACTTGGAGCAAGATGTTAAATACTTCAGGATGCGCCTTTTCGATTTCGTCGAAGAGAATGACAGAGTACGGTCTGTGGCGCACAAGCTCGGTGAGACCTCCGCCTTCATCATGACCCACGTATCCCGGCGGCGAACCAATCATCTTCGAAACGGAGTGTTTCTCCATGTATTCCGACATGTCGACGCGGATGAGCGCTTTGTCGCTGTTGAAGAGCATCTCAGCGAGTGCGCGCGTCAGTTCGGTCTTACCGACACCGGTAGGGCCAAGGAAGAGGAACGAGCCCACAGGGCGATTCGGATCGGAGATACCGGCGCGACTGCGCTTGATAGCATCGGACACTTTTTGCACCGCCTCGTCTTGACCGACGATGCGTGCTCGGAGATTTTCCTCCATGCGCGAGAGCTTTGCCGCCTCCTCTTCGAGCATGCGAGACACCGGTACACCGGTCCAGCGCGAGACCACTCCTGCGATGTCCTCTTCGGTGATTTCTTCTTTGAGTACGCGGCGCGTCTGCTGAAGCTTCTTGAGGCGCTTCGTGGCAGTCTCTATCTCTTTATCGAGCAGCGGTATTTTGCCATACCGATACTCAGCAGTCTTCGTGAGGTCGCCCGCGCTCTCCGCCGCATCGGCTTCCATACGAGCCTTCTCGAGCTCGCCTTTCGCACGCTTTATCTCGGTGAGCGTCTCCTTCTCATTCTTCCACTTCATCTCGAGCTCGCGAGTCGCATCACGCAAATCCGCAATTTCCTTTTCTATAGACTTCGTACGCGTACGCGCCTTTCCCTCGCCTTCCTCGGATTCTTTCTTGAGTGCCTCTCTCTCTATCTCAAGGCGCATTATTTTTCGGTGTGCATCTTCAAGCTGCGGCGGCTTATTCTCGAGTGAAAGACGGAGTGCCGATGCGGCTTCGTCGATGAGGTCTATGGCTTTATCCGGGAGGAAGCGCTCTGTGATGTATCGAGAGGAGAGCTGCGCGGCTGCCACAAGCGCGTCGTCGGTGATGTGCACGCCGTGGTAGAGCTCATAGCGCTCCTTGAGACCGCGGAGTATCGCTACCGTATCATCGATTGACGGCTCATTGACGAACACGGGCTGGAAACGACGCGTGAGCGCCGGGTCGTGCTCGATGTGCTTTTGGTATTCCTTGAGAGTCGTAGCGCCGATGACGCGGAGCTCTCCACGCGAGAGCGCAGGCTTCAGCATGTTGGATGCGTCCATCGAGCCTTCCGCCGCGCCAGCTCCCACGATAGTGTGCATCTCATCGATGAAAAGTATGATTTTGCCCTCGGAGCGCTCTACTTCTTTCATGACCGCCTTGAGACGCTCTTCAAATTCACCGCGATATTTGGTGCCTGCAATGAGGAGGCCGAGGTCGAGCTGTACGAGCTCCTTTCCGCGAAGCGATTCGGGGACATCGCCTGAAGCGATGCGCGACGCGAGACCTTCGGCAACAGCCGTCTTCCCTACGCCAGCCTCACCGATAAGTACCGGATTGTTCTTCGTGCGACGAGAGAGTATCTGGATGACGCGCGTGATTTCTGTATCTCGCCCGATGACAGGGTCGAGCTTGTTTTCGCGCGCGCGGTCGGTGAGCGAACGCGCAAAAAGAGCGAGAGCCCGGGACTTATTCGGATCGTCGGTGTCTCGTATTTTCCCCTCTTTGATGTCAGTGAGAATTCGAGCAAGCGCAGCGCGGTCTATGCGGAAACGCGTGAGCAAATCCGACGCAGGACCCGGGTGCTCCGCTAGCCCTAGTATGAGGTGCTCCGGAGAGACGAACTGGTCGTTGAACGATGCGGCAATGCGAGGCGCTGCCTCGAAAACACGGACAAGCTCCGGCGTGAGATACAGCTGGAAAGATGGTGACACAGCGGTGGAGCCGGCAGTGCCCTCGATGAGCTCGAGAATCGAATCGGTGAGATGCGTCACGTCTATCTCGAGCTGTTCGAGCATAGGGACGACCATCGTCTCTTCCTGTGTAAGGAGTGCGGCAAAGAGATGCAGGGTTGATACCTGATTGTGGCCACGCTCAACGGCCAGCTGATGAGCGCGATGTATCGCCTCTTTTGCTTTAGTTGTGTAGTTATTGAATGGTGTCATAGCTAAATTAAAGTATAGCGCAAAAAATCTTGCGCACAAATATTTCATCTCGGCTCGCCGAGATTATTTTTACGTGTCCGTCTGCCGCTGTAGTGCGCTACTGCGCGGGCAGGAGGAGAACTGCGGAAACAAATCCTGAGGATGATGACGCTCGCGCGGCGCCTGTGCTTACACCGATGACGTTGCCGTCCATATTGATGATGATACTACCGGGCAAAATAGACTCCGAAGAAATATTGGTATCGATGACGGTATCTGCCAGCATGGCAGTGACAACGCCGGGCAATATTCGTACGACCGATTTGCCGGCAATACCCACGACCGTGCTTCCCAAGACCGAGCGGTCACTGGCTATTGCAGCCGGTTTCCATACGGGAGCAGCCTCTGTAGATGTGGCAGGCTGAAGGAATGCGAAGCCGCTGTCCTCGTCGCGCCCATTCACAAACATGCGAACGCGTGTGCCGTCGGACAATGCCACTGTGTAGTCGGAATTCGCAAGCGCATCGGAATCGGTGACGACCGAGCCTTTCGTGTCGAGCACCACACCGATGCCAAGAAAAATCGGGTTGTCTTGGCTGTTGTTGTAAATGCGAACTATCGATGGAGAGACCTTCTGCACCGCCTGAG
>VMEY01000010.1 GCA_007375785.1 Parcubacteria group bacterium Athens0416_74
CATGCGAACGAGCTTTCTCACTCTCCTCTTCTTACTTCTGGTCGTAGGGATGGGATCCCTGGTTTCCGTACCCGATATAGATGTACTCACGAGCCAAGGGACCTCAGCGCGAACAACTTCCCCTTCGCAGAATTCCGCCATCCGCGAGTTTGAGTGGTATCCCGTCGTGAAAGTCGTCGATGGTGACACTATTGTCGTGGATATCGCGGGAGCGAACACGACCGTGCGACTCATCGGCCTCGATACTCCGGAGACCGTCGACCCACGAAAGACAGTGCAGTGTTTCGGTGCAGAAGCGTCCGCCAAGATGAGGCAGATACTCTCGGGCCAGTACGTCCGCCTTGAGACCGACCCGTCACAGGGAGAGAAAGACAAGTACGGACGGCTTCTCGCATACGTGTACGCACCGGCGAATGTCCGCCCTGAAGGAATCTTGCTCAATATATACATGATTGAAGAAGGTTTCGGCCATGAGTACACCTACAACATCCCCTACAAATACCAAGCCGAGTTCAAAGCGGCAGAAAACATCGCTCGACAAGAGAAGAGAGGGCTGTGGGCAGATGGAGTATGTGCGTCACAGGCTTCAAGCGCACCGACATCACCGATGCGAATTTCCGGACAGTACGGATGCAGCCGCAATACGTACAACTGCTCCGATTTCACGACTCAGGCGCAAGCACAAGCAGCGTTCGACGCGTGCGGCGAGGGCGACGTGCACAAACTCGACAGCGATGGCGACAAGCGAGTTTGCGAGTCACTTCCCTAGCACACGCGTCCACAATATAAGATTCCGCGTGTCCATTCATCGCGTATACTGACCGCTATGCAGTCCGCAGGTAGTCGAGCGCTCATCACGCTCTTTGTGGTCGCGCTCTCGACCTCTTCTTTTTCATTTGCGCATGCGACTGTCGCAGTAAGTTGCGATGTTGAACCGAATAACCCCAACTGTATAAATATCGTCATAAAAGAACCATCAAACGACCCATGCCCAGGTAGCGGACACCTCTCAACCGGGGAAGGGCCAGATGCGGCGTATGAAAAAGGGACCAAAGTGTGCGGAAACGATGAGAAAAAACTTTTTGGCGGATGCGATTCCGACCCGTATGCGTTCCTCGAACAGCGCCACCACGGTGACAAGTCGAATAGCTTCGTCACACCACGAGGAGGTGCGCAAAACTCCGCGCAGTATGGCCTCAATCCCGGCCTCGCATGCCGACTCAAGAAGTTTATGGAGTTTGCCGAGACAAAAGGCTGTCGCCTCACCATAAATAGTGCGATGCGTCCGGTGCAAAGGTGCAATCCCAACGGTGGTGCATGCGCGGCACAAGGTTCTTCATGCCACCAGTACGGGCTTGCCGTCGATGTCGGTGGAAGTACACAGTGCTTGAATTGGATACTTGCGACGCTCGGCAGACAAAACGCCAACTCCCCATTCGGAATCCATTCCGCCTATGCCGAGCATGCAGGATACAGATCACACCCGACACATCGAATATCCCTGGGCCCGGTACGCCGACTGGCGGCCTCGCAAACCAGGTGCGCCAAGCGCTCGGTATGCAGCCGCAACAGCCACAGCAGCCCACGATTCCTACCTCCAATGTCACGCCCACCCCTTCCCCTACGACATCCGAACTCCCCCTCCCGACGCAATCGCAGTTCTGCATGCCGGAATACAAATGCTCCGGCAACACGCTGCTCTATCAAAACTCATTCTGCGCAACACAAGTCTCGCAGATGTGCTCCGCAGGATGCCGCAACGGTGCATGCGTAGCTGCTACATCGAGCGAAAACACGAATACCAACACCAACACGAATGCCACGTCCGCTATCGACATCATTGGCGAGCTTGGCGGTGTCAGAGCTACCTCAACATCGGTGGGTACCTCTACGCCACTGCAGCTCATTCTCGGTCTTTCACAGAACCAGGCTTCTACGACGGGTCAGGCGACAACCCGTACGGTAGCGCTCCTCGCGACAGGCAGCGTCGCCAGCCTACAGCTCGTCGGTGCACAGCAAACATTTACATCTCCCAATCTCAACCAAGTCGGCCAACCCCTTTCCACCACCCAAAACAGCTCGACGCTTTTTGCACTGCTTGAGAACATGAAAAAAGTACTCCTGTGGGCACTCGAATACCTCAAGCCGTTCCAGGTGTCCCGCATCCGTGCAGGAGAGCAAAATCCTGAATACATCGAGTAGTCGGTTGTACACACACCCGATTGTGGTATAGTTTCGCGACAAATGGGATTCACGAAGTACACGTCGCAAGCGGAAAAGGAACACGTCCGCATGAACGAAAGCATCCGCGCCAAGGAAGTGCGAGTGATTGGACCCGAGGCTGAAAACTTCGGTGTCCTCTCCATACGTGACGCGCTCGCAAAGGCGCAGGAGCTCGGCCTTGACCTCATCGAGATATCCCCCAATGCCACCCCGCCGGTGTGCAAAATAACCGACTACGGAAAGTTCAACTACGAACAAAAGAAGAAAGACAAAGACATAAAGTCGAAAGCCAAAGTCACCGAGACAAAAGAGGCTCAGGTGAAGATCGGTACGAGCTCCAACGACATGAACATCAAGGCGAGCAAGATCGCCGAGTGGCTTAGAGAGGGCCATCGCGTAAAAATCGACCTCTTCCTCTGGGGTCGCTACAAGTACATGGAGTTTGAATTCCTCAAGGACCGGCTCGAACGCTTCTTGGCCATCATCCCGGAAGCCTTCAAGATTGCAGAAGACATCAAAAAGAGCCCCAAGGGCCTCTCGGTGAGCATCGAGCGCGATGTTTCCAAGAAAGCCCAGGCTAAGGCTACTTCACGACACGATACCCCCTCGGCAGCCCCCGAAGACGCCCCGGAGGCCGAAAACCTTGATTAAAACAAGGGTTTAAAGTATAGTGCCGCCAAGGCCTCATGCGGGCCTTATCGTTTGAATATGAAAACCAACAAATCATTCAGCAAGCGCCTTCGGGTGACGAAAAAGGGCAAGATTATCTCCCGTGCCCCGGGGCAGAATCATTTCAACTCCAAGGACTCCGGGACCCAGAGGCAGCAGAAGCGCCGCGCAGGCTCTATAGAGATGTCGGCACAGCTCCGCAGCCGCTTCCTCCCCCAATAACGATATATGGCACGCGTAAAACGAGGTACAACAAAGAATAAGCGCCGCAAGAATATCCTTGCCCAGACCAAGGGGTACCGCTTTGGTCGCAAGAATAAAGAGCGCGTCGCAAAGGAGGCTATCCACCATGCGGGTGCTCATGCTTTCCGTGACCGACGCAAAAAGAAGCGCGTCTTCCGCAATCTCTGGACTATCCGCATCAACGCGGCTGCGCGTGAGAATGGCTTCTCATACTCGAAGCTCATTGGCGCTCTCAAGAAGTCCGGCAATGTCATCGACCGCAAAGTCCTCTCGGCACTCGCCAAGGATTACCCCGAAGCCTTCAAGCGCCTCGCCGAAACCCTCAAATAAGAATCCGTCAAAGAAAAAGTCCCGCTTGCAGCGGGACTTTTTTCCTTTCCATTCTTTATCTTCCATATTTTGTAGTCCCTTTTTGGAGTGTTGCGCAGGTCGACGGGCCGAGCAGCAGGGATTTTTCAACAGAAAAATACCCGACTCCAAAAAGGGACTACAAAATAACTTCCGCCCCCTTCCCCGTCCCACTCCACCCATCGTGATTGTTGTACACGAGAAGCGCTCCTTGTTTTTGCTTGTTAACCATTTCAATAAGCTTTTCAACGAGCCTCTTTGGGTCGGTATCAAAGACAATATTTGGATTCGGGCGATGCGCCGCATCGATGAGGAGAGAGAGGAGCTCGTCAGTGTCAGATTCCCCCTGGAGGATACCCAAGGGGCGCTTATCTTCGAAAGCGACGGCAAACTCGTTGATAGTGCCGATTCTTCCGGGACCGATTATCATCGCATCGCTTGAGCGGACAAAGAGTAGGTCGCGACCGGAATAGCCAAAGCCGGTGTAGACGACAACGTCCATGTAGTCGAGCGGCAGCTTGTACGTCTCAATGTGTTCGCGCTCTGTCGCCGCAGGTGAGAAGCCAATCGAGAAGCCACACTCATCTTTGGCGCCCATGGCTGCGTACATAGGAAACCCTGTGGTCGCACCCGATGTAATGATGCCGCCTTGCTTCGCAATTTCGCGTCCGAGTTCTTTTCCCTTCTCAAATGCATCGAGCCCGACGTGTTTGGTATCGGCAGCACCGGAGACGCCGATTTTCACGACACCGTACCCGTCGGGAAGTCTGCAAAAATTGCGCGGCACCGCCGTGTGATTTGGATGGAGTACTCTTTTGCCCATTTGAAATTAGTATATCACCAACTTAGAGTTCAATCTCAAGCGAATCCCCTTTTTCCGGCACGATTGCTTCTACGCCGAGAAAATCTTTGATGCGTTGCGCAAGAAAGAGAGAAGACTTTGGTTCTCCCATCGTGACAAATACTTTCTTGAGCTTCTCTCCGGCACTCTCCACAAAGGAAAGCAGCTGGTCACGGTCTGCGTGGCCTGAATAGCCTGAAAGAGCGGAGACCGAGGCCTTAATGCGGATGTGCTCCCCGTCAATCACGACATGTTTCTCGCCGTCTTGAATCCGTCTTCCGAGACTTCCCGGTGCTTGGTACCCCACAAAAAGGAGCGTCGCATTTTTCATCGGCAAATACTCTCGCTCGTGCTCTCGTATACGTCCGCCGCCAGACATGCCGGCGCCGGCGATTATAATCTTCGGGTCAGACTCTTTGTGTATATCGCGGGACTGGCCAATATTCGGCGTTACTTTGAGGCCCGGGAAGCTAAACGGGTCGTCACCGCCCTCGAACCGTGCTCGAAGAGTAGGACTGAGAAGCTCCTTGTAGCGTCGAAACACATCGGTCACGCGTATCGCAAGCGGAGAGTCGAGGAAGACAGGTATGGGAGCCATAGACCCGCTCTCGACCATCTCGTTGAGCTCAAAGAGGAGTATCTGCGTGCGCTCAATGGAAAAAGAAGGGATGAGCAGCGTCCCTTTGTTCTTTCTCGTCTCCTCCACCGCTGCGCGGAGCATCTCCTTCCTTCCTTCTTTGCCTTCGTGCACCCTATCGCCGTACACACTCTCCACCACCATGTAGTCGGAGTTGCGCGGCATCTCGGTGTCGTTGAGAAGCGGCTCCGGTGAGTTGCCGACGTCTCCGCTAAAGACGATGCTTTTGCCTGCTCGCGATACACGTACGATCGCAGCGCCCAAGATGTGACCTGCGTCTGTAAACTCCACAGACATGTCGCCGAGTGAAAATGGCGCTCGGTAGTCGTGCACCTGCCATGCCGCGAGCGCACGCTCTGCATCTTCTTTCTCGTAGAGCATCCCGCAGCCTTGTTTTTCATCGCGCTCTTTCATCACACGGAGCGCGTCGTCGAACATGAGCGCCGCGAGATCTTTCGTCGCCGGTGTCGAGTACAGAGGACCTTTGTATCCGTCGTGTACGAGCTTCGGGATACGGCCGATGTGGTCGGCGTGTGCATGGGTGACGAGGAGCGCATCGATAGCGCTGGCATCATATGAAAAGGGTGCAAAGTTCTCTTCACTGCACGCGTTTTCCTGCTGCAAGATACCGCAGTCCACGAGTATCTTCTGAGAGCCGGTATCCAAAAGGAAATTGGCGCCCGTCACCGTACCTACCCCGCCGTGAAATGTAACCGTACTTTTCATCATGCTCTATACACTACCTTGAAAGTGACATATCCGCCCAACAAATCCGCTACGATATCGCTCGCCGTATCGAGGCTCTGAAGCGCCGGTATCGTCGCATACTCATAGATCTCCCACGAGACACCGACAATAAGCACCGCAGCGAGGCAATGAAGCAGCACCGGGCGCAGTGCGAGGCCTTCCACGACGTACATGTACGCGAGCGCAGCACAGACACCACCGATTATGTGTGCAGGAGTGAAGTACCAATTTGCTTCCCTCTGTTCAACGAGAGCGATGCCGACGGCTTGCGCGATGAAGAGCGCTCCGGCAGCAAGAATGAGCGCTAAGAGGATATACCGTCGACGCATCGCACGATTCTACCATTCTCATAAACCCTAAAACCCACCTTGCGGGTGGGTTTGAAGGATGCGGCAGGTACGGCAAGCCTGGGTTTGACGCCAGGTGGGTTGCCGCAGTACGCAAGCCAAAACTTGCGACGATGTAAGCATGCCCTAATTGAGCCAAGCAGGTATTAGTACCAGCCGCTAACAGAAAGTATATCACTACCCTCCGTGGAGTATGGGTGAAGAACGTTTATTCAAGAATGCCGTCGAGATTGACGTCGTACAGTATCTCCTCGTGAATCATGCGGTAGTTCGTCATCTCTTCCGGCTTGAACCAGTGCTTGATTTCGGCATTTGCTTCATCGACAGAACCCGACGCGTGGATGAGATTGCGCACTGCACGATCGTCAGGGTCGGACATCTGGTAGGAATCGAGCACATAATCCCCGCGAATGGTACCGACGTCCGATGTGAGCGGCTCCGTACCGCCGGTAATTTTGCGGACAATCTTGACTGCGTGCGCGCCTTGCCAGACCATCGCTATTACAGGCCCGCTGCTGAGGTATTTCTTGAGGTTGCCGAGGATTTTGGCGGTGATTTCCATCGGATCTTCCGATGGTGGCGTGAGACCCTTGTCCTTGTATCCCTTGATGGTCTTCTCCCCCGTCACGCGGCGCCACTCCGGGTCGAGCGTGTAGTGCGCCTCGACATGTGCCGGGTCCGGCACCAACATCTTCATGCCGACCATCTTGAGACCGACATTCTCGTACCTTTTGATAATCTCGCCGACGAGACCGCGCTGGACACCGTCCGGCTTAATAATGATGAGTGTGCGCTCCTTACTCGGATGCGACTTCTCTGTGTGTGTCATGCGCGCGAGTGTAACACAATCCGCGCGTGAGCGGTACTTATTGGAAATAGGGTGATGGGAGCCCCGCTTCAAGAGGCTTTGCGGCGCCTTGTCCAAACTTTCGTCGTATCTCCGCTTCTACTTCTTCGCGATTTTTGCCATATCGCTGATACGAAAGCGATTTCAATTCATCGATATGAGAGAAGTCGAAGTGCGGCAGATTTTGCGTCTCGATGGTAAAAGGCCGTGCCGGCGTGCCACCGACGAGGAGCGCCGCGACCGCATTTCTATTGGGCAGATTCTCGAGATCCTGCGCTGTGAATGTCGGGGCGAACTGTTTTTCCAGGAACTCCGCATCGGTAGTACCGATGCGCATCGATATCTTGGTGCCGACGTTGCCGATGACCGCGTCGCGAATATTCTCCTCGAGCTGTGCGATGAATTGGTGTGCAATCGTGAGCGAGAGCTTGTATTTGCGCGCCTCGGAGAGAATCGTGGCAATAGAAGGTGTCGCGAAGTTCTGGAATTCGTCGATGTACATGTAAAACACCGGTAGGTCGCCCCGCGTATCGACGCGGGAGAACGCAGCCTGCAAGAACTTCGATACGAGGATGAGGCCAAGCAGAGAGGTGTTGCGCTCGCCAAGACGCCCTTTCGAAAGGTTGGCGAGGAATATTTTCTTCGAATCCATGATTTCTCGGAAGTCGAATGCTGATTTCTCCTGCGACACGATAGGGCGCATGATGTCGTTGGCCAAAAAAACGTCGAATTTGCTCGTGATGTATGGTGCGATATCGCCGAGCGAGGCATCACCCTGCGCCTGCTCTGCAATCTTGCGCCAAAACTGCACGATGATTGGATTCGGGCATCGAGAAAGTTTGAGATCGCGGAATGCTTTGTCGGCAAACACACGCGGTATTTCGACAAACGTGGAGCCGGAATCCGGGTCTTCGACGACGAGCTGCACCGCATTGCGGTAGTACTGCTCAAACATCGGGCCAAACGCTTCGGGCACATCCGCG
This sequence comes from Parcubacteria group bacterium Athens0416_74, assembly GCA_007375785.1. GTDB lineage: Bacteria > Patescibacteriota > Minisyncoccia > Phycocordibacterales > UBA2100 > UBA10103. Next base: position 7,886 of record VMEY01000010.1, read on the forward strand.
TACAGCTTGCGGAAGATGCCATACACTTCGTCGACGACAAACGTCTTCATCTCGGGCTTCGAGCGGTCGTACTCGAGCATGTTGAGACCCATGGGCCGCGCAGTGTACGCAGGGTCGAAGTAAATGACGTCCTTCATGCGCTCCGGCGGGACAGACGCAAGCACGTCTTCGATGTCGTTGCCGTGCGGGTCTATGAAAGCGACGCCCTCCCCATTTTTGATGTCCTGAATAATCATGTTCTTGATGAGGCCGGTCTTACCGGTACCTGTCTGACCGATGACATAGCAGTGACGCAAGCGGTCGGCGGGCGCAAAGTGCACCGGCGTCTCGTCGGCGCCATATCGGTTGACGCCAATCGTGATGCCCTCGCCTGCCATCTCGACCGGTGCCGCCGCCTGCTTGGCCATCGAGCGCTTGAGTTCACGCGATGTCGTGACGCGCTCGGCGGTGAGGTGGAACATAGCGGTAATCTCCCCGAGCGAGAGCGGCATCGCTATAGACGTATCGAAAGAGCGATACGTGAAGTCGCGGAGGAAATTGGAGATGCTCCAACTTCCTACGTGCTTGAAATGCAGAGAGTTGCCCCGAGGGTTTTCGTACTGGCTAAATGATGCGATGAGATTCTCAAGCAGCTCTTTTGCCCGCGGCTCTTCTTTTGCCGATGTGACGAGGCGAATGATTGCGGGCACAATGCGCGACTTTATCTTCCTGCTTATCTCCTCTGTGGCAACCTGGTCGGAATTGCGACGAAACTCGTTGTCGAGCTCCTTCTGATGCTGCTCCGGCATAAATATCTGCTTTGCGGCCGCATGGAGCGCCTCTCCTAGCGCTGTCTCCGACACCTTGAGTGCCTGATGTAAGTTTTTACCCTTCTCGAGCTCACGAAGTATCTTTTTGTAGTGATGGTTGTAGCGGTCACCCTCATTGGAGACCATGATTTGCATCGCTGCACCCTCGCCGTGTTTGGCGATTTTGGCGAACGCCGCGAGCGCGACGTTCATCGGGTCGTGTTCAAACATATCCGGCGTCTTCAGGGGAAACGCCGGATGGTCGGCGAGCGTGGCATATGCTCCCGCGTGCGCGCCCTCATAGTTGAATATGTTGTAATCCCCCCTACTCTCTGTGATTCTTGAGTTCGGAAAGACGGAGGATATGAGTCGCTCCGCGAGTGTCTTCTTACTGCGCGGCACTGCAAGGAAGAGCGCGGCTGATTCTGTGCCGTCGGAGACGGCAATCTCGAGCGCAAACCCCTCTCCGTGCCTGACAAGCGCTGAGAGCCCTGCATAGAGCTGCTCCGACGAGGCGAGGAGCTGCTCAAGCTTGACCTGTCTCGACTCTTCTTTGGTACCTTCCCCGTGAGCCTGCGGCTGTATCTCGAAGAGCACGAGCTCGAGTGCGTGCTTTACCTTTTCGGGCAACGGTAGACCCTTTTGCGGGAGTCCTTCGGCGATGTACCGCACGAGCGCGCGATGGAGGTCGTCTTCAAGGTGCGGGTTCTTCATACGCGCCGCGACGGAGAGCGCATTGCGAATACCCCTCTGCGTCACTATCTCCAAGAGACCATCGAGCTGCTTGTCGTGCGCCTCAGGCTCAAGATTGAGGATGTGACGCACGGTCTCATGCTCCGGCATGACGATAGTCTCGTGCAGTATGCGCGCCGCCGGCACATCGGAATACGCGGCGATTTCGCGCTTAGCGATACGCTCGGTTTCAAACGCATTTGCCGGCGCATCCAGCTCCCGCTCTTTTTCCTTTACCCGCTCACGCAAATAGGCGAGCTCTTCCTCTGCGGATTTGAATTTTTCGGGCCCAGGTGCGCGCGGCCTCTCAATGCGCGGTTGCATGGGCAAAGTATATCACTCCCCTATATAGACTTCGCGCCGATGTCGCGGCGCATGTGTTTGCCCTGAAATTGAATCTTGTCGGCAGCAGCATATGCGCGAGCAAGCGCGCTCTTGAGCGGACTGCCGAGCGATGAGACACCGAGCACTCTGCCGCCCGCAGTCTTTACGATGCCTCCCTCTTGCGTCGTGCCCGCATGAAAGACGACGATTTCCTCCATCTTCCCCGCTTCTTCGAGTCCTGTTATCTCAAATCCTTTCTCATATGCATCCGGGTATCCGCCTGATGCGAGCACGATATTAGCCGCGTGCATGGGGAGCCATTCCATGTTGATTTGGCCAAGCGTCTTGTCCACGACAGCGTTTAACACATCGAGGAGGTCGTTTTTCATGAGTCGCATGTACACCTGCGTCTCCGGGTCGCCAAAGCGTGCGTTAAATTCGAGGACCTTGGGTCCATTCATGGTCATGATGATCCCCGGGAATAGCATCCCTGCGAAAGGTCCTGATTTGAATGAGAGCGCCTCAAGGGTGGGACGCACGATGGTTCTCTCTATGGAGTACATCATCTCCGGCGTCACCCACGGTACCGGTGCGATAGTGCCCATACCGCCCGTGTTTTTCCCTTGGTCGTCGTCAAGCGCACGCTTGTGGTCTTGTGCGGCTGGAAACATCTTGAAATCGATACCGTCGCAGAGCACATGAATGGATATCTCTTGGCCCAGGAGAAATTCTTCAATGACGACCTCGTTGCCTGCCTCCTTGTGAATATGCTGCACCATAATCTCGTTGAGAGCTTTCTCTGCTTCTTCGAGTGTTGCGCAGACAGACACTCCTTTACCCAGCGCGAGCCCACTCGCTTTGACGACAATGGGTGCACCCTTGCGCCGCACATAGGCGAGCGCGGCTTCGTAGTCGGTAAACGTCTCGAAATCTGCAGTAGGAATATTGGCCTCTTTCATGAGAGCCTTGGCATACGCTTTGGAAGATTCTATCTGGGCGGAAGCTTTTGTTGGCCCGAAGATGCGCAGATTGCGCTTGCGAAACTCATCGACAATACCGAGCGCCAGCGGGTCGTCAGGCCCGACAATCGTGAGCCCTATCGCGTTCTTCTGAACGAATTGTATGAGTGCAGGAATATCAGTCGCACTGATAGCAATATTCTCGCCGAGCTCTCGCGTGCCCGCATTTCCCGGTGCGATGAAGAGTTTGCCAAGCTTCGGAGATTGTTTGAGTTTCCACGCGAGTGCATGCTCTCTTCCCCCACCACCGATGAGGAGCACATCCATACTACTCTTTGGTGATTATTTCAGGACCGTCTTTCGTAACAATGACCGTGTGTTCGGCATGTGCACTTCTTGAGCCGTCCTTCGTTCGGTACGAGTGGCCGTCTTTATCTACATAGAGCTCCCCGCTTCCGAGCGTGAACATCGGTTCGATAGCGATGACGAGACCCTCAACGAGCTTCTCCCCACTTTTCGGAGCACCGAAATTCGGGACATGCGGCTCTTCGTGTACTTTTTTACCGACGCCATGACCGGAGAGATTCTTTGGATATCCAAATCCCTCTTTCTTCGCATAGCGCTCTACGGCATACCCAATATCTCCCGTCGTGTTGCCGACACGCGCCGCTGCAATACCGAGCGCGAGTGCCTCAAATACGCCGCGCACCAGTCGTACATCGTCTTTGCTCTGCGGCTCACCCGCGATGACCGTGACTGCATGGTCCGTATAGAGCCCTTTATGCTTGATACCAAAATCGAGACAGACTACGTCACCGTCTTGTATAACAGCGCCATTTTGTCCGGCAGGAGAATGCACGATAACGTCGTTGACTGAAAGGCACAGGCCCGATGGAAACTTTCCGTAGCCGTGGAATGCCATGATGTCGCCGTCCGCTTCTACCATCTCTCGCGCTTTTGCCTCGAGCTCCTCGCCGGTTACTCCCGGCTTCACCATCTCGGAGAGCATCCGTACGTGCCTCGCAAGTCTACGACCGCCTTCGCGTAGTATTTCTATCTCTTCTTGCGTGCGTGCAATCATGTGAGCTTAAGTGTAGCGAGAATATTTGTATGAATAGTCTCGACGTCAGGCTCGCCGTCGATGTGGTGAATCGCCCATCCGCACTCCTCGAGTGTTTTCATGGCGGGGACGACGTGCTCTTCATACCATGCAAATCTATTCGCAATAGCTTCATCTTTGGCATCGTCGGCACGACCGCGTGCAATAAGGCGCTCTTTGGCGCTTGCCGGGGTGAGCTCAAGTGAGAGTACGTGGAGGTTTGTGCGACCCCACAGACGCATCATGTCATCGGCAGCACGTGACTGGTCGGGCCTGCGGCATGTGCCGTCGAGAATCAGATGCTGGCTACCGTCGAAAGATTCGTTGAGCATGCCTGTGAGCAAATATATCGGCATGAATGACGGCACGAGACCGCCCGAAGAAACTATTTCTCCGGTCTTCTGCGCAAGCGACGTGCCGCTTTGCATAAACGCGCGAAGCAAATTGCCCATCTCAGGACGGACAACGCCGTGCGCAGCGTCATTTTCTTTCAAATATTCCTCCAAAAGCTCGGCCTGAGTACCTTTGCCTGAGCCGGATATGCCGAAGAAAGCGACAGTGAGGGGTTCCATATTACGAGAGAGTATAGCCCTCCTTGCGCATTATTTCTATGACGTCATCGATAGTCTCGCTGAGCTTCCCGTCGGCATTCACGACGCGGTAGTCGTACTCCGGCGCATGCACGCGAAGCTCGTTTTCAGTGATTTTCATGCGCGCATCGAGCTCTTTTTGAGACCACTCAGGATTTCGGGAGCGAAGACGCCCGCGGAATTGCTCGATGGACTCCGGCATGATGAATATCGTCGTCGCGCCGTATCGCTCTTTGAGCAAGCGAGCACCTTCGATGTCGACCTGTGCGTACACAATTTTCCCCGCTTTGATGTGCTTATCGAGATCCGGCGTGTAGATGCCGTAGTACGTACCAAGAGCAGGCACGAAGCGATGCTCTGGGATGTGCCCTGCTGAGAGCTCTTGATCAAATCGCTCTTGCGTAAAGAAGTGGTAATCGACACCGTCGACTTCTCCCGGACGCATCACGCGCGTAGTCGCCGTCACGAGTCGCACGCCGTTGTGGTAGCGTTCGAGAATCCTACTGATGATTGCGTTCTTGCCGCTTCCGCTCGGACCCGCGATGACTATGACTTGTTTAGACATTGTGCGAAATCTATCATCCAAGCTGGTATTATCAAAATCAATTCAGAGGCCCCAGATACGAGGCGCGGAGAAAGTGGAGCGGGAGACGTACATCAGTACGATGACCGCGACACAGAGGCTCCGCAACGAAGCAGACGGGGCCTATCAATTGATTTAGTATTCGCGGATTGATGTCTGCGCGTCGACTTTCTTTACAAGGTCGAGCACGACTGAGACGACGATGAGGAGCGCGGTGCCACCTATGGTGAGTGCGGTGATGCCGGTGATTCCCTGGAGGACTATCGGAAGCACGGCGAGGAACCCGAGGAAGAGTGCGCCGACGAGCGTGATGCGCGTAATGATGTTGCCCAAGTACTCGGAGGTCGTGCCGCCCGGTCGGACGCCGGGGATAAACGCGCCGTTCTTCTGCAAGTTCTTCGCAATCTGATGAGGCTCAAAGGTAATCGCGGTGTAGAAGTACGTGAAGATTACCACCAACAGGAAGTACAGAGAGCCGTATACCCACTGATTCGAAAGACCATTGACGACTGCGGTGGCGCCGCTCGAGAGCCACGGAATGGTCGACTGGGCCAGGAATGTGGCGATCATCTGCGGGAAGAGCAGGAACGAGAGCGCGAAGATTATCGGCATGACGCCCGCCTGATTTACACGTAGCGGCAGGTACGTGGAGATGCCGCCGAGAACCTTGTTGCCGCGGACACGGCGCGCATAGGTCACCGGTATCGGGCGCTCGGACTCCGTGATAAATACCACGCCAGCCATGATGACCAGGGCCGCTGCGATGAAGCCGATGTACGTCGGGAGCTGTGATATGTCGAATGCGAAGAGTGCCTGAGCAATCTGTGCAGGAATTGCCGACACGATACCAGCGAAGATGATGAGCGAGACGCCGTTGCCGACACCAAATTCCGTGATGAGCTCGCCAATCCACATGAGGAGTATCGAACCGGCAGCGATGACGACCATGTTGGTAGCGAATCCAAGTGGTGTGAGCGCAGGGACGATGCCGTTTTGCTGGAGGAGGAGCAAGAAATGAATGCGAGCGGTATGGTGAGGTAGCGAGAGTACATCGCAAAGCGCTGACGACCCGCATCTCCCTCTTCCTGGTACATCTCTTTGAGCTTCGGGATGAGCACCGTCATGAGCTGCATCACGATAGATGCGGTGATGTACGGGCCGACACCGAGCATGACTATCGAGAGATTTGAGAAACCACCTCCCGAGAAGATGTTGAGAAGACCGAGGAATTGATTGTTGGCGAGAAGCGCATCAAGAGATGCGATGCTCACGCCCGGTATAGGAATAGCGGCAAGGAGTCGGAAGACCACGAGCGCGCCGAGCACAAAAAGGATGCGCTTGCGCAACGTCTCGTCTCCGAAGACGAGCTTTGTTTTCCTCAAGAATGTTTCAAACATACGAGTTTCTATTAGGCCTTCTTGGCACTCTTTTTAGCAGGTCTTGCTACTTTTTTAGGCTTCTCAGTAGGAGTCAGGAGGGCTATGCTGCCGCCGGCTTTTTCTATCGCTGCACGGGCGCTGCCGGAGACTGTGCAGCCCACCACTGAAAACTTCTTTGAGCTTTCCCCTGCCACTATCTTGGCGCGATCTCTGCGTCCAATAAGACCGCTCGCGACGAGTGTCGTGCGAGAAATCTCGGCGCCACTGTCGAAGTATTTGTCGAGCTTGCTGAGGGACACGGCAACCATGGTCGGCTGCATCGATTTCACGGTGTGAGCACGGTTCTTACCGTAGCCGCGGCGCTTCGGGAGCTTCTTGATGATGTCGCGCATTTCAGGGCGGCGCTTGTTACCGGCGCGCGCTGTCTGACCCTTTCCTCCGCGGCCCGACTGCTTGCCACGTGTCGAAGACTGACCACGACCTACGCGGCGATACGGACGCTTTCCTGTTCGCTTGAGCATGTTGAGAGTAGCCATATTATTTCTTCCTTGAGTCGGAAACACTGCGCAGTGCTGCGATTGCGGCGCGCGCATTGTTTATCGGATTCTTGCTGCGAGAGAGGAGCTTTGCCGTGACATCGGAGACGCCGGCGAGTTCGAGGACCGTACGCACGGATGAACCAGCGACGAGACCGCGACCCGGTGAAGGACGGATTTCAACGACCGATGCGCAGTACTTTGCCTCGACGTTGTGTGCGATTGAGCGGTTCTTGGTGAGATTGAGCTGTATCATGTTGCGCTTTGCGTGACGTGTCGCCTTCTCGATGGCGAGCGCGGTGTCCGCAGCTTTCCCTACTCCCACGCCTACGCGGCCCTTTTTATCGCCAAGCACGAGTGCCGCAGAGAAATTGAAGCGGCGACCTCCTGCCATGACGCGGGCGACGCGGCGGATACCGATCATCTTTGAATCAAATTCCGAGCGGCGTTCTTCGCGCTGCGGACCGCGGCCCCTCGAGCCACCACGCTGACCACCTCCTCCGCGACGGTCCCTGTCGGAAGCGCGGCGCTGTGGGCGCGCTACTTCTGTAGGTGCTGCAACAGCCTCGACGACCGGTGCGTCTGTAGCGATGACCTGCTCCATATTCGTTTCGTTAGTGTCAGTCATATAATTAAAATTCGAGTCCTGCAGCGCGCGCGGCGTCGGCAAAAGCCTTTACCGTACCGATGTACTGGAAGCCTCCTCGATCGAAGACCACGGCCTTGATTCCTTTCTCACCTGCGCGCTTAGCGAGCGTGCCAGCTGCCTGCTCTGCCCTCTCGCGTGGCGTCTTGCCCTTTTCCTCCGCCGAGGAAACTGCGGCGAGCGTGACTCCCTTGCCGTCGTCGATTATCTGCGCGGTGATGCGAGTGTTGGAGCGGTAGATGCAGAGGCGCGGACGCGCTTCCGTGCCGACGACCTTCGCGCGAACGCGGCGATGGCGAACCTGACGTGCTGCTTGTTTGTTTGGTGTATTCATACGCTTTATGCGGCGACCTTCTTACCCTGCTTCATGCGGACGACCTCGCCCTCGTAGCGGATACCCTTGCCCTTGTACGGCTCAGGCTTTCTCACTGCACGGACTGTCGCTGCAAATTCTCCAAGAACTTCCTTGTCTGCTCCGGAAATCGTGATGATGTTCTTCTCGATAACAACGGTGAGTCCCTCAGGGATATCCACGAAGACCGGGTGTGAGTAGCCGACGATCAGCTTTACCTGCTTTCCGGCCATTTCGGCCTTGTAACCGATACCCTCTACCTGAAGCTTCTTCACAAACGGTGTGTTTACGCCGGAAATCATGTTGCGGAGGTGTGCTGCGTACGTGCCCCAGAGAGCTTTCGCGAGACGCGTGTTGTTCTTTGGTGAGACCTTCGCGACTGAGCCATCGACGGTAATCTCGACAGCAGGATGCATCGCGCGCACGAGCGTAGCGTTCTTACCTTTTACGGTAAGCTCACCGCCCGAGATCTTAATCTCTGTGCCGGCGGGTACCTGTATGTCTCTTTTTCCAGTGCGTGACATATGAATTACCAAATCTCAAAGAGAGCTTCCCCTCCGAGGCGCTCTTTGCGAGCTTCTTTATCTGTTTTGATGCCGCTTGGCGTCGAGAGCATGAGTGCACCGTGACCGTACTTGACCGAGGTGATGTCGTGCACGCTCTTGTAGAGACGGCGGCCGGGCTTCGAGATGCGCTTTACACCGTTGATGACAGGCTTCCCTGCTTCCGTGTACTTGATGACGATATCGAGAGTCTTCTTGACCTTCTTACCCTTCTTCTCCACCGCTTTCACGTAGCCGGCCTCCTTGAGCTTCTCTGCGATAGCGAGCTTGAAGTTGGAAAACGGCACGGAGACAGATGCGTGCTTCACAGCTCCGGCGTTCTTGAGACGATTTATGAGGTCACCGACAGGGTCATTTACCATAGAATTACCAAGATGACTTCTTAATACCCGGGATGTTGCCCTCAAGAGCCTCCTCGCGGAAGCAGATGCGGCACAGGTTGAAATCACGCATGAAACCGCGTGGGCGGCCGCACTTGAAGCAACGACGAACAACCCGAGATTTGAACTTCGGGGTGCGGTTTGCCTTCACTATCATTGATTTCTTTGCCATGAGATGAAACCTCAAGAGAGTAGCTGGGAGGCCGGCACCGAGACCTTCCGGTCTGGTTAGAGCACTTCCCTGCGTGGCCTCTGTTCTTGCGATATTCCTTCCTTGCGGACGGAATCACTCTAAAAAACAAGGCCCCCTGCGAGGCCTGCACAATATAGGCTATATGCCCGGCGAAGTCAAACATTGATGGCTTCATAGCCCTATCCATATTAGGATGTCGACAGCCAGGAGGACCCGCCCATGCGCTACCAGCACCATCCCCGCCCCAGCAGATTTCAATGCGTCGCCTTTCCCCCTCTTCCGACCATCGGCCTCTTCAACGAGGACGGTGAGCTGAAGTCGCTGCAGGAGAGCGAGGCCGACGTGATTCGCTTCCATATCGAACACCACCATGGCTGTATGTCGGCCGCGGCGCGCTCGCTCGATATCGGTCGGTCGACGCTCTATCGCAAGCTCTACGAGATTGTGCGAGCGGAGCACGCTCCAAAGCAGTACATCGGCTGAAGAAGCCGCCAGCACCATTACTCGACGACCGCCTTCATGGCGGTCGTTCTCTTATTACATCGAGGTGACGAGTCCTTCTATATGAGTCCGGATTTGGTCGCGAATACGGCGCGTAAATTCGAGTGATTGCTCAAAAGGGTCTGCGACATCCCAGAAAATTGCCTTTGGACTCGTCTTCAGATATTCGGGGACTGTTTCATCTCTTGCCATCACCACTACTGTGTCTGCCGATTCGACGAGCTCCTGCGTAACGGGTTCACGAACATATTCCGATGCGTCGACCCCGATTTCTTTCAGGGCGTGGTCGTCGCCTTTTATTACAAGCGTCCCCGCGGAGAACGCCTCATGCTTTCCGTGTGAAAGTTCGCGGAATATACCTTCCGCCATTTGGCTGCGTCCCACGTTTCCTTCACAGACAAACAGCACCTTCATACGCTAGAACTTCTGGATGTAGGCTGAGAACGTGCGGCGTTTGCCGGCCCGGGCTTCGCCTATCTTCCCCCTATTGATGTGGCGATGCGATTTGTTGAATTTGTGCAGCTCGAAATCATCTTTGAAGAATTCGTACACACCCTCTTCTGTCCAGGTGTATTCATAAAATCCGAGCTTGGGGTGCAGGTATGCGCCCTCTTCATCGGCCGGGTGTTCTTTGAGCAATCGCTTGGTGTGAAGGTCCTCATCGGCAAGAAATGATTTGAAGAAGAGCCACCCACCCGGCTTCAGTACACGGAGTATTTCTGCGCGCAGCGCCTCGCGCTCAGCGCGCTTGAGGAAATGCGAGGTCATCATGTCGAGGACAAATGTCTGAGAAGTATCAGGGAGCGGGAGCGGCTCCGCGATGGAGCGCGCCTCGTAGGTGATGGGGAGGTCTTTTGATGCTGCCTCAGCGTGCCCTATCGCCGCTTCGGAGATATCGTAGCCGATGCCGCGGATACCGTAGTGCTCGGCGAGATATATGAGATTGCGACCGTTGCCGCAGCCGAGGTCGAGCGCTTTTGCGAGCGGATTGAGGAATTCCCTCTTGTACTGCCGCTCGAGCCAGCGGGTAAACTTTTCCAAGTCTTCCGAAGAATCCGTAGAGAGCGCGAGGTGTTCGCTCGTCTTGTATTCTCTATTCCAAAATTCTTTCTGATCCATAGCACGGATTCTACGCTGCTTGACACTCGACGTCGAATGAACGAGGCTATCTATCGGCAGCAAGATGGGAGATTCCGAATGGACAATACCCCAACGAAAGTACCGGTGGTGTCCGTGCAACACGACGGCCCCACGCTTCACATCAGCGTCGACCTGCAAGAGAGTTCGCAAGGACCCTTCGTTGCACTTCGCGACAAGACCGGAAAGTTCCGGTCATTCTACAGAATCCGCGCAGACATCGCAGATTCCGCCGTGCGAGTTGCCGAGGGGAACTACTCTGAGGCAGCGAAGCTGCTCGGCATCTCACGACAGTCATTAGCGAGGTGGAGGCTGAAGTAAATCCACCTGCTCAAAGCAACATCGAAAAAACGGCCATCCGAGGATGGCCGTTTTTCTCTTTCGATTTTACTGACGGAACGGGAGGCCTATGTGCTTGAGAAATGCTTCTGCCTCTTTCTTGTTCTTGGCAGTAGTAGTGATGTTGATGCCGAGCCCAAAGACATCCTTTGCATCTTCGTCGGTGGTCTCCGGGAAGACCGTGTGCTCCTTGATGCCGATAGAGATGTTGCCCATCTCATCGATAGAGGTCGTGCGGATTCCGCGGAAGTCCTTTACGCGCGGGAATACGACATGCACAAGCTTCTCGAGGAAAGACTGCATGCGAGCACCGCGGAGTGTGACCTGGTAGCCCGAGAGGTCGCCGACACGCGTCTTGAAGTTGGCGATAGACTTCTTTGTAGGACGCGCAGCAGGAGCTTGGCCGGTGATGCGCTTGAGGCGCTCCACGATGAGCTCTGCCTTCTTCTTATCCTTGAGTGAGCCGACACCTACCGAGACCACGACCTTCTGCACCTTTGGGGTCTGCATGACGCTCGTGTAGCCAAACTCACCCTTGAGGGCTTCGAATGCTGCGTTTTTCTTTGTTGCTGTTGCGTTCATACGTTTTATTTGAGGGTCTCTCCGCTCTTTACCGCTACGCGCTGTCTCTCTCCATCCTTACCGCGCACAATCTTGATACGAGTCGGCTTGCCGCCTTTCGGGTCTGCGAGCATCACGTTGGATGCATGGAGCGGCATCGGCTTTTCTACTATCTGACCCTTGCGATTCTGCTGGGTCCTGCGCATATGCTTTTTGACGAGGTTTACACCGTCGATGAGAACCTGGTTTTCCTTGATGAGGACGCGCGCGATTGTGCCCGTCTCCCCCTTGGACTTACCCGCTATCACCACTACTTTGTCTCCTTTTTTGAGTTTCATATAGCAAAAATCTACCTACACGACTTCCGGCGCGAGCGAGCCGATTTTCTGATAGCCACGTTCGATGACTTCGCGCGGGATAGGGCCGAACACACGATTCGCCTTTGGCTCCTTCTTGTCCTTTTCGACGAGCACGACTGCATTCTCATCGAAGCGAATGTAGCTGCCATCCTTGCGGCGGAAAGGCTTTCTCTGGCGCACCACCACAGCGCGGTGCACGTCCTTCTTCTTTACGGACTTGCGAGGCTGTGCGGTCTGGATAGAGAGCACGACCTCGTCGCCTATTTCTGCGTAGCGCTTTTTCGAACCGCCGAGGATTTTGAACACGCGTCCAATCTGGCCGCCCGAGTTATCCGCTATTTTGACGATGCTTCTATCTTGCAACATATAATTATTTCACAATCACGAAGCGCTTTCGCTTCGATATAGGGCGGGTTTCTTTGATGGTGACCTTGCTGCCGACTTCTGCGGTATTACCCACGTCGTGCACGAGGAATTTCTTGGAAAGCTTCATGTACTTCTTGTACTTCGGGTGCTTCACGTAGCGCTCCACAGATACGGTAGCAGTATCTTTCATCGCCGATTTCACGACGACGCCCTCGAAAGTCTTTCCTGTGTTGATTTCTTTTTCCATATACTTAGATGCGCTACTCTACGCTTTTTTTGGCTCTACCGCAATCTCTCGCTCACGAAGCTCGGTAAGCATCTGTGCAATCTCTTTGCGAAGCATTCTGCCCTCTCGCACGTTGCGGGAGCGGCTGCCTGCTGCGTTGAAGCGCATACTGCGAAGAGCCTCGCGCTTGTCTGCGACGTTCTTCACGAGTTCCGTGGTATCGAGTTTCTTTAAGTCAGCCATAGAATTATCGTGCGATGACGCGGACCTTTACAGGAAGCTTGGTGCCCGCTTTGCGAAGCGCCTCACGTGCCATAGCCTCGGGAGCGCCGTCGACTTCAAAGAGAATGCGGCCCGGACGCACATCCATCACGTAGCCTGCGAGATCTCCCTTACCGGAACCCATGCGTACTTCGGAAGGCTTACGAGTGAATGGTCTGTCCGGGAAGATGCGGATCCAAATCTTGGCGCTCTTACCAGCTGCACGAGAGAGAGCGCGGCGAGCAGATTCAATCTGGTTCGACGTGATGCGAGCCTGTGTCATCGCCTTCAATCCGAAGCTTCCAAACGCCACCGTGATGCCACGGGTCTCTGGGCGAACGCGCCTCGCGCCACTCTGGCGATCATTCTGCCACTTGCGGTATTTTGTTTTCTTTGGTGCCAACATATAGATTATGCGTTTTGGCTGGAGGTACGCTTCTCCTCTTTCTTATCGAAGACATCGCCGCGGTATATCCAGACTTTGATACCGATTACCCCGTACGGGAGGTATGCCTGTTCACGAGCGAAATCGATATCGGCACGGAGTGTCTGCAGAGGCACACGACCGCGCTTGATTTCTTCGGTGCGTGACATCTCTGCGCCTCCAAGGCGGCCTGCGATACCGATACGCACACCTTGCACGTCGCGGTTTGCCATCACCTTCTCTACCGTCTGCTTGAGTACGCGGCGGAAGGTCTGGCGCTTCTCGAGACCCTCAGCGACCATGTACGCGACGACCGGTGCCTGACTCTCAGGCGAGCGGACTTCCTCGATGTCGAGGCGGATAGCCATCTTCGGCGCTCCCTTGACGCCGCTGACAATCTTTTCGATTTCCTTTGAGAGCTTGGTGCTGCCTTCCCCGCCGCGGCCGATGACGAGACCGGGGCGTGAGGTCTTGAGAAGAATGCGGATGGTGTTCTGGCTGCGCTCTATCTCGGTCGATGTGATGAACATACCGCGGAGACGTTTCTTAAGGAAGCGGCGAATCGCAGAGTCAATCATGACGTTCATGCGGTATTCCGCAGGCGTCTTGGCAAACCAGCGGCTCTTCCAATCACGGATTATACCGAGGCGATGTGCGTATGGATGTACGGTGTGTGTCATATGCAATTATTCACTTTTTTGTTCAGTCTTCGCTTCTTCAGGCTTTGCTCCGCCAGCTGGCGGATTCTTCGCGGCCTTCTTCACTGCTTTCTTTGCTCCGCCAGCTGGCGGATTTTTCGCAGCCTTCGGAGCAGCAGGATTGACGCCGAGCTCGAGGGCGATGATGCTCATGGTCTTGGCGTATTTTGCTGCACGACCGCGAGCCTTCGGCATAAAACGACGAAGGACCGTGCCCTTGTTGACCGTGATGGTCTTCACGATGAGCTCTTCCGGCTCTGCCCCCTTCTCACGAGCGTTTGCCACCGCAGACTCGAGAAGTTTGCGGATAGCTTCAGAAGATTTCTGAGGAGCGTATGAGAGCGCTGAGTGCGCGGCGAGCACCGACTTGCCGCGGATAAGATTCGCAATCAGGCGGACCTTTTGCGGAGACTGATGATAGTTGGTGAGCAGCGCTTTCATAGATTATTTCTTGGCGGCTGCCGTCGTAGCCTTGGCAGCTTGTGCTGCGGCAATTTCAGACTGAGCCTTGGCCTGTTCTATCTCCTTTTGCATCTTGCCTCCGTGACGTACGAACTTGGTCGTAGGGGCAAACTCACCGAGACGGTGGCCCACCATGTCTTCGGTCACGAGAACATCATCGAAGTTCTTGCCGGTGTGTACCGCAAACGTGTAGCCCACGAATTCCGGTGCAATCTGTGAGCGACGTGCCCACGTCTTAATAGAACCAGCTCCCGACTTGCGGGACTGAACTTTCTTCATCAACTTTTCGTCGACGTATGGACCCTTTTTGAGTGATCGTGCCATAATTCTTGCTTTGCAATTGAAAACCCGCTTGTGCGGGAGTGGGGACAATGTACAGGAGCGGATTCTTTCTGTCAATTTTTTGCATATAGCGCCACACCGACAGACTGGTGGGTAGTAACAAGGCCCGGATTTCTCCGGGCCTTTCGTTACTCTATTTTCGTTTACCGACTTTTCGGCGCGTCACGATGAAGACATTGCTGTACTTCTTTGGGCGGCGCGTCTTTTGGCCCTTACCCGATGGCTTGCCCCACATAGTGCGCTGCCTGCGGTGACCGCGACCCTGCTTACCCTCGCCTCCACCGTGCGGGTGGTCGACAGGGTTCATCGCAGTACCACGGACAGTCGGGCGGATACCCTTCCAGCGTGTGCGGCCGGCTTTGCCCCAGTTCTCGAGGCGGTGCTCTTCGTTGGAGACTTCGCCGACGGACGCCCATGCAGAACCGATGACGCGACGGATTTCCGTCGAAGGCATCTTGAGGTGCGTGTATCCGGCGTCCTGTGCGACGACTTCCGCGTAATTGCCGGCGGAGCGTGCGATGCGGCCTCCCGCGCCCGGCTTAAGCTCAATGTTGTATACGAAGGTTCCGACCGGCATGTTCGCGAGCGGCAGACGGTTGGCAAGCTTTATCGGCGCGGTCTCGCTCACGATGAATGTGTCTCCGACTTTCACTTTCTGCGGAAGCACGATGTACGTCTTGGCGCCGTCTGCGTAGACTGCAAGACCGATGAATGCTGAACGGAATGGGTCGTACTCGATAGACGTTATCTTTGCGGGGATGTTCTTCTTCTCAAACGTGAAATCGACATCGCGGAGGCGCTTTTTGTGTCCGCCTCCCTGGTGACGCACGGTGATGCGGCCAAAGCTGTTGCGTCCGCCCATCCGCTTCTTTCCCTTGAGGAGGCTCTTGAGCGGCTTGTGACCGGAGAGCGCCTTGCGGTAGTCGATAGACGTGTGCTGACGCTGCGACTTCGATGTTGGTTTGTAGGTTTTGATAGCCATAGTATCTATAAGTTATGCCTTTAGGCGATGTTGATGGTTTCGCCTTTCTTGAGGTAAACGTACGCCTTCTTTCCCCCGCCCTTCACTCCCGTGCGACCTGTGCGCGCATTGCGGACATTCTTTCTCGGCACGTTTACCACCGCAATCTTGTTTGGGACTACATTGTAGAGCGCTTTCATCGCCTGCATGATGTCGCGCTTGCTCGCATCGACATTGATGTCGAATACATACACGCCGGCGCCTTGACTCATCGTCGCCTTTTCGGTGATTCGTGCGTGTTTGAGGACATGCGAAAGGTCTCTCCCGCCGCCGGTGCTTCGAGAGACAGGCGCAGCCGAAGCCTTCGCGTCAACGACCTTCTCTGTCTTTTCTGTATTCTTTTTTTTGCCGAAGAGTGCCATACGTTTTCAATTATTACTTTTGAGCTGCCTTCTTAGACTTCTTTTCCGCCCTCTTTGCGACAATCTTGATGGCCTCCTCAGGGTTCTCGATGATGACGAACTTGTATTTGAGGACGAGCGCGGGGTTCAGATTGGCGACCGTCTCAAATCCGACCGATCCAATGTTGCGGAAGCTCTTCTCGGTCGCGTCCGTCTTTTCCGTGACAGCGACGAGTGCCGCATTGTGACGAGCGCCGAGGCGCTTAAACGCGTCTACCTTTGAGAGTGCGGAGAGTGCCTTTTTGGCGTCTGCCGTCTTGGGAGCATTGAGCCCAAACGAATCCACAAAAATAAGTTCGCCGTCTTTGAATTTCTTTGAGAGCGCAATAAAGAGAGCCTTTGCGCGCATCTTCTTCGGAAGCTCACGAGCATAGACCTTCTCTGCGCGCGGACCATGCGTCACACCTCCACCCTTCCATATAGGAGAGCGTATGGAGCCGTGACGAGCACGGCCCGTTCCCTTCTGCTGCCATGGCTTCTTACCACCACCACGGACGTCGCCGCGATCTTTCGTATGCGCTACCGGCGTGCGGGCATTGGCCTGCATGACGGTCACGACCTGGTACATGAGCGAATTGTTCCAAGGAAGCCCGAAGATATTCTCCGGAAGCTCGACGGAGCCTGCTTTCTTGCCCTGAACGTTGTAAATGTCTGTTTTCATATAGATTATTTGGCTCGGATTTCGACGAGTGTACCTGGGCGACCCGGGATAGCGCCGGAGATGAGCATCGCGTTGTTCTCGACATCAACCTGCAAGACGCGGAGATTCTCTACGGTAATGCGCTCACCACCCATACGGCCGGCCATGCGCATACCCTTTACCACGCGACCTCCCGCGCGGCCACCTCCACCGATGGAGCCCGGAGCACGCTCTTTGTTCTTCTGGCCGTGCGAACGAGGACCGCCGTGAAAGCCGTGTCGCTTCACGACGCCCTGGAAGCCCTTTCCCTTTGAGATGGCAGATACGGTGACGATATCGCCCGGTACAAATACCGAGATATCCATAGTGTCTCCTCGCTTCGCTTCGCCGGATTCGCCAGCTGGCGAAGGGAATTCGCGCATAGTGCGAGCGTTCGGGAGGTCCTTGAGGTGACCTTTTTGAGGTGCATTGATGTTCTTTGGAGCGCGGGTACCCATACCAATCTGCACAGCCTCATAGCCGTCTTTCTCCTTGGTCTTCACCTGAGTCACCGTCATCGGCGCGGCAGAGATAAGCGTGGCCGCAGAGACGACGCCCTTCTCGTCGAATACCTGGGTCATGCGACCTTTGGTACCCAAGATAAACTTATTGCTGAATTTCATACTGTAAGAAAAAATCCCGCGCTAGCGGGACACACCTCGTGCCTCGCCAGTGGTCCCTATGGGGACATGGGTCGAGGCACTATACACACTCAGGTATTATTTTGCAACTCTAGAGCTGAGCGCCGTCGCCTGTACTCTGCGGCACTGCCCCCTGTCCTTCTTCTGCTTTCTTGTGGTGGAGGTGTCGATACTCGAGGATGCCCGCGATGATAAACATGAGCATCAATGCACATGCGCCGAGCCATATCGGAATCGTGTAGTTTGAGCCATCGAGACCAAATGCATAGTTGAGCCCGCAGAGCACTCCGTCACACAGAGGCGCGTCTCCTCCCGCCGCCCCTTCCCCTGTAGGTCGCCATACGATGTCCTCCGATGTCATCCCGACCGACTGGGCTTGATGAGTAAGCGCCTGTACCATGGCATCGATTTCCGCCTCCGTCATGCCTTGAGAGCGCGGGTCGGCCTGTATCGCTGCGCGTATGGTGCTCTTGAGAGAATCATCTTGTGTCTGTGCAGACACCGAACCGAGCGCGGCGCTAGAGAACATGAGTACAAGCGCACTTATGATGAGACCTATTTTGATGCTATTGAGAGAGATGTTCATATGAGAATTATATCATCGCCCGCTCCTACTGTTCGTCGAATATTGGAGTAACGTTGACCACCGCGGTCATCTCCAAGACAGATTCATCGAGACCGATGCACGAAAGCGTGTATGTGGTCCTCGAAGTAATGTCTCGCGATGTCTGGGTCCCGCTTCTACCGCTCCACGAATCTCCGTTGGTACCGGTAACGGTACACGAGCTCACATTGGTCGCGCTCCACTCGACAGTCGTGGTATCACCCGACCTGACAAGTGATGGCTGCGCGCGCAGGAATCCTGTGGGCGCTGGGGCACCAAGGCACACGCCGTTTGCGCATCCAAATGCACAGCTTCGGACAAATTGGTCTGTACAGCTGGCTGTCCGTTGGTAGACATCCGATCCTCTGCAGAAATTGTACACACTGCAACTTCCCGGCACCTCATTCGCCGGAAGCACGGTGAGCCGCGCGCTGCACGTTACAGGCGTAAACCAACTAGTACCTGCTTTATCACCCAGGTCTCGTCCCCCCTCTCCTGAGGCAGTGAATGTACCGGTGTACGTGGTAGATACCGATGGACTTACAGTCGTCGCACCCGAAGCGGCAACAGCGCCGGGTGTAGGAGTAATGCTGCCACTCATGCTGAATGGAATGCCGAATACTGAGTAGCTTGAGTTCCACGACATGACCGAGCTCCCACCAAGTGCAATCGTCGACGGACTCAGCACGATAACGCACGCATTCCCCGATACTCCCGGGATTCCGCCACCTCCCGGGCCCCCGGTACCCGGAGGGGTATACACACAATTAGGATACGTGCCCGTGTACGGTGGTGTGCATGTTGCCGGGCCGCACTCCCCTACGTAGTGTTGATCGGAAGGACATGATGCGGGGACGATATGCATTCCGCGCGCAGAGACATCAGTGAATTCGACTTCGGCGGATGCAAACGGCTCGTTTGAGCTGCGAATACTAAACCCCGCGACAAATACTGCTACGAGAGCCAGCAATACGATGAGGTAGGCGTGCGCGCGGACACGAGGACGAATGGTCTGTGCGTGAGACGAGTGCGTCATATGTAATCCTATTGTACCGTGCTCGAAGCGATTGCGAGTTCGATGGTGTGCATATTGTCTGCGACAGCCTTCTTAAAAGTAGCAAGTCCGTCATCGCCAATTTTTGGATCGTTGCCCGGATATGCATGGAGCCACTCCTCCTCGCTCAATATCGCGACGGCCGCAGAAGCCTTTTGCGCATACAAGAGCGCGTCTTCGTACTGGTGGAGCTCGAAGAGCGCAATGGCGTGAGAGTTGAGAAGCCATGGGTTGTCGGGAAAGTCGATAAGTCCCCGTGCCGTAACTACGGCAGCGTCTTGGAAACGCTCCGCTTTCAAGAGCACCCAGGCGTAATCGTTGAGCGCCGCCCAGTTACGCGGGTCAAATCGTAGAAAATACTCATAGTCACGCGCCGAGCTCTCGTAATCTCCCATATATCCTTCGATGAGTCCGCGAATGTAGTACGAATTTGGCGTCGCATCCCCGTGCATAGATATCTGGTAGTTAATCTGTGTCATCGCACGCGTAAAGTCACCACGCAAAAAAGAAATGCGTGCAAGCTGATGGTAGAGGTACAAAATCGTCGGGTCTTTGATTGCAGCAAGATTGAAAAAATACTCAGCGCGGTCAATATCATACAGAGCGGGCGATTTCGAGCTGAAATGTCGTGTGCCGTATTGAAATGCACGCTCAGCCGACGGGTCGAGCGCATACAAGACATCTTCACGCACTGTGTCCGTGTGTCTGTAGAGCGCTGGGAGCGCAAGCATGAGCGCGCACACAGTAACAAACGCGAACCACAGGGTGTTCCGCGACACAGGAAATAAAGGTTTGCTCATGTTGAGTGTGCCCGGATTTCGGCAGGAACTTGTGTCCGTCGAACAAAGAACCGATAGGTTTATTTATCGAGCCTTTCGCGTGCGCAGTATTGTATGCACTTTCGTTGCGAACATCGATGAAGATATAGTCGTCCGGATTCTTTTCGAAATCAGCATAAAATTCCGCCGCTGTTATGTCGTGTATCGGCGGCTCAATGAGGTTAATCCACTTGAGCGGCGTGAGATAGATAACGAGCGCTGTGAGGAGGGCGACTGCGATTGCTATTGCGACGAGCGTCCGGCCCTTATACATGTGAGCACTATACCAACTTAAAAGACGATGCCTACCGGGCTTCTGTGGATTCACCCGCATCAACTCCCTATCCTAGAAGTCGGCCTCGGTCCACCCCATAGACATCAAGAATCCTTTGAACTGCGGGTCAATCGCCGCCATACCGACGAGACTCTTGTTCATCCACGTATCCGCATTTGATTGTGCCCGCAGAAAGATGCTGACCGGAGCGGTTTGATACACATTCGTCTTGTAGAACGGCGCAATGATTTCTTTGATATCGCTTTCTCTCTCTGGAAAGTATCGCTGAAGGTACGATGCATACATGAATCGCTCCATGCCGTCTAGCCCCTTCTCGGCACCCTGGGTTGACCGAAGAAATAGCGCCTGCTTGTAGGACTTCTCGGCAATCTCAAACGTGATACCCTGCTTTCCGACCTGCGTGAGGACGGGTTCGCCTGCCGCCCTCGCGAGGAAGGCAAGTTTTGCGATTATTTCTCCCTGACGCACATATATATCCGGAAGCAATCCCATTTCATTCGGGTCTTTTTCTACCCGCTTTGCGTCCCTTGCAGCGCTCGCGAGTTTTTTCAAGACAATCTCAAGCTCAGGACGCAACTCGTCGTATGTGGGACCAGCCGCCTTCGTAGAACTTGCCGCCTTTGAACGAATATCGTTCGCGTACCAATCCGCAATGCGCAACTCGGAGAGCGCAACAGGATAAAACGAACTCGAATATTCGAAGAGTCGCCGGTACGCGAGGTATATATCTCCATCCTTCCGGAATGATGCATACGGTTCCCCTTTGAAAGTCTCTTCAACTATCGGTCCTGCATATTGACCGTACCCGTACACATAAAAAATTGAGCCCATCCTCATGACGGCATACGAACGGAAAACCTCATTCGCGGACGGGTCGGCCACTATTTTCTTGAGCTCTCTGATGGCTCCCGTAT
>VMEY01000077.1 GCA_007375785.1 Parcubacteria group bacterium Athens0416_74
CTGAGGCTGCGTAGTCGGCGCGGCCGGCGTCGTCGGATTGGTTGGCGTGGTCGGTCTCGTGCCTGCGGTGGGCGTCGTCGGCGTGGTGGGTTGCGAAGTAGGAAATGTATTTTGTGCACCTGCGGGTTTGTTGGAAGCACTCGCGAGCGGTGCGGGCGTCCCCGATGTTGGAGTCTGTGCAGCGCCTGATGCGGGGGTGAGCGTTTGTGTTGTGCCGGGATTGAGCGCAGGGCCAGATGGGAGAGGAGTGTTAGTCGTATTGGCATTTTGGTTCGACGCTGGTGCGGTCGGATTCGTACTCCCAATCGTGTTTATTTGTTCGGCTGCTGTGGGACGAGGCGTTGCCGCCGAAGATGCCGGGGCGGTAGAGTTCGTCGGCTCGGGTTTTGGTGTTGCGTAGGCATCGTTGGTTGCCACGGAACCCGGAGTCTTTGTATCTTTGGAAACAGGTTGGTCTGCCACCTGCTTTGGAAGCGTATCGAGTTTGTTAGCATCGGAAAGTACACTGCCTCCGACTTTTCCGTCTGCGTCTGCTACTTTTACATTTTTTGGTGTATTACACGCCGTCCACTTGCCCGCGTCGTAGCATTGAGAGCCAGCGATTTTACCATCGCACTTACCTTCACCATTTATCTCTGCGCAGAATGCTTTCACGAGCGGTCCGGAGCACGGTTTTTTATAGAGATTGACATACATCTTCCCATTTTCCGTGAAGGGAGCATCGGGCGGCTTATCTTTTCGAAAAACGTATTGGTCACTGTTCCCCGGTTTTGCGCACTGTTTGTTTGCTATGTCGGGTGACACGGAGCCCGATGCATTTCCTCCGCCAGAAGCAGCGGCCGCAGCAGTAAGAGCACTATCCTGGGTAGATGCGTATGGGCCTTGAGCGTATGCGGCAAGCGTGAGTGTGGCAATGAGAAACGCGAGCGCCAGGGCGGGCATACCTTACATCATATCGGTGAAAGTGGGGCTCAGGGACGGGGTTTTTCGACTATGTGTACATCCCAAAGGTGGCGGATATCCCCAGACATCATATGAGCGCTTGCTTTTTAAACACATGTGTGATATAATGAGAGGAGTAAAGATCCGCTACGGCGGCCACAGAGTTTTCGGAGGAATGGCAATGTTTAAGGCAATCGCGCTCGTGTTTGCGGCCTTCATGGCCGTCGCTACCCCGGCGTTCTCTCAACAGGAGCCGACGCCAAATCAGAAATTGGCAACGGCTGTGTTCGAAATCGTCAAGGAGGTCAGGGTGAAGCAGCTGACGTACTGCAAGGACCCGCGTTCATATGCCGCTCCGGTCTGCAACATGGAATTCGAGTTTGCTCGCAAGGAGCTGGTCGAGATGCTCGGATGGCAGATCTTGCTCAATCTTGCGCTCAGCGAGAGCGACAAGGACCTGACTGCCTACCTGCAAGAACGGCAAGCGACCAACAGGGTCGAGGCAGTGGAGGCGCAGAGGAACGTTGAAAAAAACTTCTACCCCCTCCCTCGAGCGTCGGCTCCTGAGCAGAAGCAGTCGCCAGCTCTGACCAAGACGGCGCGGGTCAGGAAGTAAAAGTAGGCATCGCCTACGCACCAATCAAGGCGCATCCGAGCAATCGGGTGCGCCTCAAACTTTTTCACAGCGACAACTTCCGCTTTAGAACCCAATATTGTGCGACGTAGCGCTGGTACAATGAGCGCATGGCTGCGGATTTGAAAGAGTACAAGAGTCAGTTTCTTGAATACCTCGAAATAGAAAAAGGGCGTGGCGTGAAGACGGTGGAAAACTACGATCGCTATCTCAACAGATTCCTCACTTTCGCAAAAGTAAGAACGCCCGGGCAGATTTCGGAGCAGATGGTCAGAGAGTTTCGCATACATCTCAAGCGCGCCCTGGCAAAGACGAGCGGGCGCGACCTTGACCTCATCACATCCGCCGAGCTCGAGCGCCTTATGAGCGGTCCCAAAGGTGACGACGTGAGCTCTTTGCGCGACAAAGCCATCCTCGAACTCTTCTTCTCGACAGGGCTGCGTGTATCGGAGCTGTGCAATCTGAATCAAGATCTCGACCTGACGCGCGACGAATTCTCAGTGCGCGGAAAGGGTGAGAAGGTGCGTGTGGTCTTCCTCTCTCCATCGGCCAAGAAAGCTGTCGCGGAGTATCTAAAAAAACGCGGCGATATGTCGGAGGCGCTTTTTGTGAGTTACGGGAGGGGTGGAAAAAGTAAGGGCAAGGACCTCTCGCGTATCACGCCGCGCTCGATTGAGCGCATCGTGAAGCAGTACGCCGTGAAAGCGGGAATCACGCGCAAGGTCACGCCGCACGTGATACGGCACTCCTTTGCGACCGACCTTCTACAAAACGGTGCAGACCTGCGCAGTGTGCAGGCACTCTTGGGGCATGCCAACATAGCGACCACGCAGGTGTACACGCATGTCACCGACTCGCATTTACGCGACGTGCACAAACAGTTTCACGGCAAGCGCCGCAGCTGATGCGTTAGTGGGCGGGTTTTGGAAATAGCTGGTGCGGTGCACGGTGCCTTCGTATATGCACGACTGTTCCGTATCTCGGCTGCTTCTGTATCGGCATCGCGACGCGATAGATTCCGGTGATGTCTCCCCACACCGAATCGATGGTGCGCCACTCAGCGCTTCCCTTTTCTTCCGGCGAACTAAATAGTGATTGTTGTTTCATATGCGTACGTATAAGAGACGGTCTCATCTCTTACTTCTTACTCTTTATACACAAACCTCTATGTTGATTGAATGAAGCGAGCTCGACCGGGGTACTCCGCTTCGTGATAAGGTATTTGCATGAAACTCGTCTCGTGGAATGTAAACGGTATACGCGCTGTACATAAGAAGGGGCTCTTCGTCCCCTTTGTAGAGAAGATGAAACCCCACATCATCTGTCTCCAGGAGACAAAGGCGGAGCAGGGGCAGGCAGAGATAGATCTCCCCGACTATGAGGAGTACTGGAATTCGGCTCAAAAGAAGGGCTATAGCGGTACCGCCATCTTTAGTAAGGTGAAACCGATAAGTGTTCTCTTCGACCTACCCGACGATATCCGAGAAAAGTACGATATGACGGGTGATGGATATGGAGATCCAAACACCGAAGGGCGGGTCGTAGCGGCAGAATTCGACAATTTCTATGTCGTTACCGTGTACACACCCAACGCGAAAGATGATCTGAGCCGTATGCCACTCCGGCACAAGCACTGGGACCCGGCCTTCCTTGCCTATATGAAACGTCTGGAAAAGGATAAGCCTGTCATCTTCTGCGGGGACCTCAATGTGGCACACACCGCCGATGACTTGGCCAACCCGAAGCCCAATGAGGGGAAGAAGGGTTTCACCAAAGAGGAGCGTGAAGGCATCGACGCCATGATAGAGGCCGGTTTTGTGGACGCATTTCGCCTCTTTACCAAGGGTAACGGGCACTACACATGGTGGAGCCACTTCTCCCAGGCACGGGAGCGCAATGTCGGGTGGCGCATCGACTATTTCTTCGTGAGTGAGTCCCTTGTCCCCCTCGTGAAGCGGGCCCGTATCCATGCAGACATCTACGGCTCCGACCATTGCCCCGTCTCCCTTGAGCTCGACCTGTAGGTATTCCCGCAGAGGTCGGTTCTCTGCAGATTTGCGTCGCATATAAAGGACACGGTGCGCCAAAAGATATCCACAGGCGTGTCCTTTACGTATGTCCGATAGGACAGTACTCTTATCAACGGTCGCACATTCGCAGTCATCGTTGCTTCACAACAACGAGAACATATCGTACAAGAACTTACATTCACAAAATTGTAAGGAGTACCTCTGTATTCCATTGAAAAGTAAAGTACTTGTAGACATGTACCTCGAGCTCTTTTCGAAGCTATCGGGATTGCATAATAAAGTCGCCTCACGTAGGCGGCCCACAATTGTTGAGAAATAATTGCTAGGCCACCCCGTGAGGCGATTTTTCTTTTACGACTCCATGATATGGCCAATCTCCGTTGTTGCGGCCATCGCCGCCAGGCTCACCGTACGTTCAGTACGGCTCGCCCGTCGCCTCGTCCGCGCCTAGGATCTTGGCCATCTCCTGGAGTCTCAAAAAGAGAAGAAAACGGCTTTCCCTTTTTACGACACGTGGTGTTTCTTACGAAGCTTTGCCACTTCAGCCTTGTCAGCCTCCTCTTTTTTGTCTCTACCCTGTTCTCCGAGCTCTTTGAGCTCCTTTTCAGTCAGCTGGAACAGCTCCCCTGCCCTTTTTTCGAGATATTCCTCAGTATTCTTTGAGGGTTCATCGAGCACTTCTTCAAGGAGTGCGTGGAGTACCCAGCCAAACTTGGGTCCCGGCTGATGACCGAGTTCCATGAGTCTCGCGCCGTGTATTTTGAGCATACCCACCGAAATCGGGTCGCGCATAGCCTCGTCTATCATCGACATGTATTTGCGGAGGCGGAAAGGATGCTCCTTGGGTCTTCCGGTACCGATGCGGTCGCAGACACGGAGGTTGACCAGGTCTTCGATGTTCTCCGGCCCCACGCGGGCA
>VMEY01000011.1 GCA_007375785.1 Parcubacteria group bacterium Athens0416_74
AAGTATCGTTCCTTGCCGCGTATGAAGAGCACTCGGATGCGCTGTTTCGGCATTGCCTCATTCGAGTCCGCGATAGGGAGGTGGCAAAGGATGTGGTGCAGGAGGCCTTTTCAAAGACGTGGGTGTACCTCTCTGAAGGCAAGAAGATTGAATACATGCGCGCATTTTTGTTTCGTGTCGCCAACAATCTCATAGTCGACGGCTCGCGAAAAAAGAAATCTGCATCGCTCGACGCGATGATAGTCGACGACGGCTTCGAGCCGAAGGATGAGAGCATCGGAGAGCCAAAAGACACGCCGGCACTCAAGGAAGCACTCTCGCACCTGAATTCGCTCGACGAAATATACAAGACCGCGATTACGATGCGGTATCTCGAAGAGATGTCGCCTCGCGAAATAGCGGATGCGCTCGGCGTATCGGAAAACGTGGTCTCGGTGCGAATTCACCGCGGAATAGAGAAATTGAGCACGCTTATGCGGCACGAGCCGGATAATACGGCTCTATAGAGCCCGTGCGGTAGGGGTGTTGAAAAATGCTTGCGAAAAGAGGTGCGTGGGCTATAGTTGCGGCGAATGTAAGTTTTTCCCATAAGGAAAAGGTTGGTTTACATTTTTTTAAAGGAAGCAACGCAAAGAGACATGGCTAAGAAGCTATATGTGGGCGGTCTCCCGTACTCAACGACGGAAGACGAACTTCGCGAGGCATTTTCACAGGCTGGTGCTGTAGAGTCCGCATCGATCATCATGGATCGTATGACGGGTCGCTCGAAGGGCTTCGGCTTCGTGGAGATGACTTCTGACGAAGATGCCCAGAAGGGAATCGATCTCTGGAACGGGAAGGATTTCGGCGGACGCACTCTCACGGTCAACGAAGCACGACCGATGGAGGAGCGCCCAAAGAACAATTTCCGTGGTGGTGATCGCGGTGGCTACTCCGGAGGCGGTCGCGGTGGAAACACAGGCGGCGGCGGAAGGAGCTGGTAACCTGCCCACTGAGACGACCCGCCCTCTAGGCGGGTCGTTCTCTTAGGGTCGCGCACAACAAAGCGTAAGATACTGCCCCGTATATCGTCTATAATTCACGGGGGAAGTGGGTGCCTTTAAGTCCAGCAGGCGTCTACGCGTTCGTTTCGGTCCGCAATCCTCGATGAAGTATGAATGAAAAAATCACACAAATATTCGAAAATCTTAAACGCGAATCGCTGACGGAGAGCGAGCGTGCGCTTATGCGTAATCAGCTCCTCATGCATATGAGCGAACATCCGGCCCGGGCACCTTTCTCGGTACGCCTTCTCGACGGTCTTTCTACGCTTTCAGACGCCTTTGGCCCGCAGCAGTTTAGCAACTACCGTTTCGTCCCGGCGACACTTGCCATGGTATTTGTGGTGGGTCTTGGCACCGCATATGCAGCCGAAGGTGCTTTGCCCGGTGAGCCATTGTATGCGGTCAAACTCAACGTCAACGAGTCTGTGAAAGGTGCGCTCGCCGTGTCCGACGCATCAGAGGCCTCGTGGCACACAGAGAAGCTTGAACGACGCCTCGTGGAAGCAGAAGTGCTTGTCGCAGAGGGTAAGCTCACGCCTGTCGCACAAGCGCAGCTAGAATCGGAGATTGAAGACACTGTCGTCTCATTTGACGCGCATGTCGAGAAACTCTCAAAGAGTGATGGAGAGGCGGCTGTTGCCGCCGTGCAGTCCGACCTCGAAGCTTCGCTGATTGGCCATGCTGAAGTACTGGTCGCCCTTTCGTCTTCCGACGACGATGATGGTGCGGCACAGCCCATCATTCGCTCCATTCTGAGCAAAGCAGAAGCCGCACAGGCATCTCGTGCGTCGCATGAGGCAGCGCTCGTCGCTACCCGAGATGGCAAAGACATACGCGAAGCAGCTCTCAAGAAGAAGCAAAAGGCGAAGGAGGTAGTGCTGAGCGTGCGCTCTCGCGCAAACTCTGCGCTCGTACAGTCCACAACGACCGCCGATGTCGCACGGGAAAGTGCGGAAGAGGCAGAACGCTCCATCACACATGCAGAAGACGCAATGGAAGAAGGAGACTACGGGAGTGCATTCAGTAATTTTCAAGAGGCTATTCGCGCTGTGAAAACCGTGGAGGTGCACATGGATGCGTCGGAGAGGCTCAAGACCGATGTGAGAATATTCACGCGCTCGCGTCCGGACACTGAGAGCGCAAGCATGATGATGAAGGTTGAACCGACCGAAGACGACCACCGGGAGTAGCTATCCACAGTGCCGCGGGCGGAAGATGCCCCGGTCGCTCATAATGAGAGGATGAAATACGGAGCGCTCCTCGGATGGGGAATCACCATGTATGCGATTATGTTTCTCCTTTGGTCAGGCTTTGTCCTCTACGGATTCGTGGATGGTATCTTGCCGCGCCTCGTGAGCCTCGTGGTACTTATGGCCATGGCTCTCTACGCGGGGCAATCCCTGCGCTTTGCCTCGTGGCGCGACATACTGCCGTACTCGATAGCGTGGCTGATAGTCGTGGCGCTTCTCGACATCATATTCTCAGTACCATTTACGGGCTGGGCACTCTTTTCGGATTGGAATGTATGGGTAGGGTATTCTCTCATCGTACTCGTGCCTCTCTTTGCGCCACGGCTGCGTCGTCATTCCGCGTCGCCAATGACCCGTGATTCGCATGAATCTTAAAGATAGAGCTTTGCACCGCCTGCTTATACGAGCCGCGCTCTCTGGTGCGCATCTTTTTGCGTGGGTGTTTATATTTCAGTATTTCTATATCCAATCGCGTTCGGTATCGGGCGCGTTTGTAAGCGTGCTGCTTACGTATGCGCTGACACATGTGATTGTCATATTGCTCACCCCCGTGACTGCGACACGACTGAGGCACGGATATCGTCGGTCACTCATAGCCTCTATCTTTGCGCTCGCAGCGTCGCTTGTCGTACTCGGGGCCGCTTTCTCGGGTGTGCTTGGTGACGTCGCGCTCGGCATCGCCCTCTTTGCGATTCTTAGCGGCGTGTACCGCGCGCTCTACTGGATACCGTATGAGGTCGCGAAAGAGACGAGTGCGATGAGATATCGAGAGTGGATTGAAGTCGCTGTCGCGCTGATTCCGCTCGTTGCCGGCCTCTATATTACAAACGGTGGCCACTCGCTCGTCTATCTCTTGTATATCGCGAGCGCTTTGTCACTCGCTTCAATCGTCCCGCTTCTTTCGATGAAAGATACGTACGAGGGATTTACATGGTCATATCGGGGCACATTTCACGAACTTTTCGAAGCGCGTCACCGCGCTCTCCTGTGGTCGTCCGTCTTGTCGGGCCTTGAAGCGGCCGCGCTCTTTATTCTCTGGCCCATCACTGTCTTCACGCTGCTTGATTGGTCGTACCCACTCCTCGGTGTCGTCATGTCGCTCACGCTCCTTTTCACGCTTATAGCAAAGAAACTCTTCGGTGATGCCGTGCTTTCGGTGCCGGTAAAAGTGCAACCGCTCGTCGCGGCTTCCGGCTGGGTGATGCGACTCGGCGTCGGCGGATTTGTGGGCGCAGTGCTCGTCGACACATACTTCCATACGGCGAGCCGCACAGCCGCGAGGGGAATCGATATTCATTCCTACGAGCAAACGGGGGACAATCACACGTTTGTGGATGAGTACACGGCACTCAAAGAAATGGGAATGGCACTTGGCCGCATCGTGCTGTGTCTCGCTGCATCGGTGCTGCTCAGTGTATTTGCTCTGCCGCACGCACTCGCATTTTCCTTTGCGTTTGCTGCTCTCGCGGCCGGCTTCTCCGTATACTACGCGACGCGCACTCGCGCCGCGTTCTAAAAAGAAAAAGCGGGTACGCGATACGGTCCCGCTTATTCATCGTCTGCGACGACGGCTCCGAGTGGAGAGTCGTCGAACGGGACGATGTCTTGATTGGTAGCTCTCGCGAGCTCTTCACGCTCCTTCGCCTCTTTCTCGGCTTCGAGCTCCGCGAATGCTGCGGCCTGCTCAGAAAGCGCCTTCTCCCTCTTACGCAGGAGCTCTCTTCTCAGCTCAAACTTCTTTCTGCGCCGTCTTGACCAGGTTTTGCGCATCGTGATCTCCTCGTGCTGCGCACTCTATAGCATGAGTTGCGCGCTACAAAAAGCGCAAGAAAGGCGAGGGAGTTCTACGAAAATAGAGCAGAGACGACTGCCTTCACATCGGCACCATCGGCTTTTCCTGCGAATTCCTTGATGACAGCCCCCATGAGCTTGCCGGCGCCTGAGGCATCAGAAATACCAAGCTCTTCTTTCTTTGCGCGCGCTACCTTTTCGATAGCTTCTCGAGTGGCCATCTCAGGAAGGTATGCCTTGAGTATTGAAAGCTCAGTGGCTTCCTTTTCCGCAAGCTCTGGGCGGCCGCCCTTGGTGAACTGCTCTATAGAGTCCTGGCGCTGCTTGGCAAGACGCTTGAGCACCGTGACAGCGTCATCATCTGCAATCTCTTCGGTGGGCTTTTTGCCTTTGGCGACGAGCTCATTGGTGAATGCGGTCAGTGCGCCGCGCAGCGTATCTACGCGCACCTGGTCGCGCGCTTTCATGGCTGTCTTTAAGTCTTCTCGTATTTGAAGTTGGAGCATGCGTCAAAGTATAGCAAAGAGCGACCGTGCTACAATCGCCGCATGGAATGGCTCATTATCGTGCTCCTCGTCTTGGTTTTGGCGCTTCTTGCAGCGCTTGGATACATGCTGATGAGAAAAACGAGCGCACCGCAAGACACACAGAGCATGATGCTTCTGCAAAATCAGATTCAAGATCTCACGCGCGCTATGGAGATGAAGCTCGGTGAGGGAACGAGCAGGATGTTTGAAGGTATGCGCACGCAGGCAGAGCAGGCCGAACGACTCATGAGCTCTATCAGCAAGCAGATGTCTGAGCAGCTCCTCGAGGTCACCAAAGAGCAGACGAAGACCAACGAGGCGACGACGCGATTCATGACTATCGCAGAGCAGCTCGCCAATCTTGAAAAAGTACTTAAGCACCAAAAACAGCGCGGCAATCTTGGCGAGGCGTCGCTCGAGCTTATTCTCGGCAATATTTTGCCGCCTGGTTCGTACAAAATGCAGTATGAATTCCCGGGAGGGGAGACGGTGGATGCGGTCGTCGTGACGAAAGAGGGCGTAATACCGATAGATGCAAAATTCTCGCTCGATAATTACCAGAGATTGGTAAATGCAATAGATGATGCACAGCGCGAAGAGCTCGAAAAGCAATTTAAGAATGACCTCAAGATGCGCATAGATGAGTGTGCGAAGTACGTCCGTCCGAAAGACGGCACGCTCCCATTTGCCTTTATGTACATTCCTGCCGAGGCCATCTACTACGACCTCCTCATCAATGAAGTCGGGTCAGTCAAGGTAAACACACGCAACCTTATCGACTACGCCTACAACGAAAAGAAAGTCATCATCGTCTCGCCGACCACTTTTGCGGCATACCTCCAATCGGTGCTCTATGGATTCAAGGCATTCAAGATAGAAGAGACCGCAAAGGATATTGCGAAAAATGTCGAGGCGCTCGGCAGGCACCTCAACGCGTACCAGGATTACTACAAGAAGCTTGGGAATTCGCTCTCCACGACGGTGAACCACTTCAATGCAGGGAGCAAGGAGCTCGGCAAGATTGATAAAGATGTGATGCGCATTACAGAGGTGTCGCCGGAGCTTGAAATACCACTCATCGACAAGCCCGCCCAGGATTCCTGACAATACGACTGCAGGGGCGTCAAGCGGGCAAGACTTGCCTAAAATGCGGATACATCGTAATATCCACCCACTTATGGCGAAAATCGCGATTATAGAGACGGGAGGGAAACAGTACGTTGTCACACAGGACAGCGTCCTCGACGTCGAGACGATAAAGGGCGCGGATAAGGCCGGCGCCAAAATCACCTTCGACAAGGTCCTCTTGACTGATGACGGTGCAAAGACAGTGGTAGGAGCTCCGTACATCAAGGGTGCAGAGGTCTCTGCAGAACTCGTGGAAAATGCCCGCGACAAGAAAGTGATTGTCCTTCGCTACCGCCAGAAGAGCCGCTACGCCAAGAAAAAGGGTCACCGACAGGAATACGCAAAGGTGCGCATTACCGCAATCTCATAATCAACCGGCCGCCCCAAAAGGGCGGCTTTTGATTTATCGCCTCGAGTCGAGCGCGCTCTTGATGGTCTCAGGGTCAGCGTATTCGAGCTCGCTTCCTGTGGAGAGGCCGCGGCCGAGCGCTGTGATGCGCAGTGATGGAGCACGCTCTGAAATATCTTCTCGTACACGTGTCGTTGTCGCGTCGCCCTCCGGATTCGCCGGAAATGCGAGGATGATTTCCTTGAGTCCACGCTCTATGCGCTCCGGTAGGGAAGAAAGGAGCGTGTCTATGCGAAGACCCGTCGCTTTTTCAGACGCAAGAGAAATAGTGCCGCCAAGTACGAAGTACATGCTGCGGTAGGTACCGCTTCTCTCAAGTGCGGCCAGATCGGAATCGGAAGCGACGACCGCGAGAGAAGAATGATCTCGTTCCGGATTGGCGCATATGCTGCACACCTTTCTCTCTCCGGCGTGATAGCGCATGCACTCATCGCACTGACGAACGCCGCTTGAAAGCTGTTGGATGGATTCAATAAGCTCACGTCGAAGTGTTGGGGTGCTCCTTAAGATATAGGCCACAAATCTAGTCGCTTGCCGTGGTCCTATACCGGGGAAGCGTTCGAATATTCGAGAGAGTCTGTCGATGGGGTCCATTAGCAGACAGTATATATGAAATGACATACTGGCTTGTCGTATCCACAAGTCCACAAGCGAAAAGGCGACCCACCGATACATTGCTATAGCAATGTATCGGTGGGTCAGAGTAAAAGGTGAAAAAATTCGAGTGTTTCTAGAATGGGGCCGATTCGCCACCGACTTGCGCCTCTGTCACGAAATCGCCGAAGTCACTCTTATCTATAGACATGAAGGTCGTTTTTTCCTCGTCGAATTTCAGGTCGACTTTGCCGACAGGGCCATTGCGGTGTTTTTCTATGAGTATTTCCGCGATACCGGTCTTTTCGTTGTCTGAGCGGTTACCCATCATGTCGTCGCGGTGAATAAACATGACGACGTCCGCGTCTTGCTCAATAGATCCGGAGTCGCGAAGGTCTGAGAGGCGTGGCTTGCCGCCGCGCTGCTCGACCGCTCGAGAGAGCTGTGAGAGCGCGAGGACCGGCACGTCGAGCTCACGTGCCATAGCTTTGAGTGCGCGTGATATCTCGGTCACTTGCTGCACGAGAGAGTCATTGGACTTGAAGTTGCTCGGCGTGATGAGCTGGAGGTAGTCGATGATGACGAGCCCCAAGTCGCGCTCCATCTTGAGGCGTCTCGCCACCGAGCGCATAGAGAGCACAGTCATACCCGGCTTATCGTCGATGTATATCGGTGCCTCGCTGAGCTGCGCGATGCCGTCATGAAGCCTATCGTACTCGTCGTCGCGAGAAATTTTGCTGGGGCGGAGGCGCCATGAGTTGACGCCCGCTTGCGCGGCGAGCATACGGTCGACGAGTTGCTGAGAACTCATTTCGAGTGAAAAAATGCCGACGGGTGTTTTGTGTTTTATCGCGGTCTGTCTCGCGATGTCGAGCGCGAGAGACGTCTTACCCATGGAGGGTCTTGCCGCAAGAATGACAAGATCGGATTTTTGCAGACCGGCAAGCATGTTGTCGAGCTGTGGGAAACCCGTAGGCACGCCGCGCATTGAGCCCTGGTGTTTCTGGAGTGACTCGAGTCGCTCCCACGCCTCAGCAAGCTCGTCTTTTATCGAGCTAAAGCTCTGCAGCATGGGGGAATTTGAGACCTGGAATATCGCGGACTGCGCTTCATCGAGTACCTGCTCGATATCGCGGTCTTCCTGGAAGCCGAGTTCTCCGATTTTGGCCGCCGCATCAATGAGAGAGCGGAGCACAAATTTCGTCTGGACACTTTGGGCATAGTGGCGAGCACTGCCGGGGGATGCTGCCGCGGCCGCGAGCTCGGAGAGGTACGAAGCACCGCCAATGTCAGAGAGCTGCTTGCGTTCTTTCAGCTTGCCCGAGACAGTCACCACGTCGATAGGCTCGCCCTTCGCGTGCAGTGTGAGCATCGCGTCGTAAATAGTGCGGTGCTTTCCCATGTAGAAGGAATCGATGCCGACGATATCGGCTATCTCATAGATGGCGTTCTGGCTGAGGAGTAGAGCGCCGAGAAGTGCCCGTTCCATCTCGATGTCTTGCGGTGGGACGATAGGGCGAGCAGTGGTCATGGAGCGATAGTATCACGGAAGCCCTGCGCCCCCGTTTCTCGTACATCCGAGAATTTGGGGCTATTCTGTGGAAAAGGCGGGGAAGGCCCAGAATCGGTCTAGGGCTTGACGGATGTCCCTTGGTTTGATAAAACAAAGCCACAGGTATAGGAATAGTCAAATATCGAAGAATATATATGCTTTCATTTTCGCCAAAAAACGTCACAAAAGAGCTTCTTTCGGAGCTCCCCGAGCGCTCCAGGAGGGTGCTTGTAGACCGTTTCGGACTCTCTCCGAAAGGGGAACAGCGCACGCTCGATGCCATCGGCCAGGAGTACGGTATTACGCGCGAGCGCATTCGCCAGATTGAAAACCACGGGATTGCCGCCGTTCGTGACTCCGACGCCTATACTGAGTTTGCAGCGGCTCTCGAAGACCTGAAGCGTGCAGTCCACACTCTTGGCGGAATCCTCGCTCAGGAGACATTGCTTGGCCATGTGGCGAAAGCAGACGCAGACCACAACCACATCATCTTCTTGCTCACGGTCGCCCATCATTTTGAAGACAGGCGCGAAAACGCGGACTTCAAGGCGCGTTGGCACGTGGACGAACAGCTCGCCGAGCAGGTGGAGGAAGCGTTGACGAATTTGTATGAATCTCTCGAGTCCAACAAGCTGACGCCGGAGGACGAGTTTGTGCAGGTCTTCTCGAAGCACTTGCGACAGGCGGGCGTGAAGAATCGCGGAGACGACGTCCTTTTGCGCTGGCTTCACATCTCAAAGCGTATCGGCCGCAATCCACTGGGCGAATGGGGAAGAATGGAATCACCGCATGTCCGCATCAAGAACACTCGCGACTTTGCGTACCTCACGCTCAAGCGTCATGGTTCTCCCATGCACTTCACGGAAGTCGCAAAAGGCATTGAAAACCTGTTTGGCCGCGAGACGCACCCTGCTACAACACACAACGAGCTTATCAAAGACGGCCGCTTCGTGCTGGTAGGCCGCGGACTTTACGCGCTCAAAGAGTGGGGCTATGAGCCCGGTGTCGTACGCGACGTTATCCGTGGCATTCTCGAAAGGGAAGGTGCCTTGACGCGCGAAGAGATTGTCGAGCGCGTGAAGCGCGAGCGTTATGTCAAAGACGCGACGATTTCAGTCAATCTCCAGAATCCAATGTTTGTAAAACAGTCTGACGGCAAGTACGCATTTGCCAAGAAGGCATAATACTTCTTGCTGTCACGAGGAAAACGCGCCCAACTCCGGCGCGTTTTTCATTGGTGTGCCAATGAAATGATATAATTTTGCCATGTCTTCGAGCGAAGGTGGTGCAATACACAAGTTCATCACAACGTACACGGATGGGCTGAAGTATTCCTCGCTCGACGGGTGGATAAATTGGCTCGGTGATTGGGGTGTGTCGCGCGGCATGTTTTTGGCGGCCCTGTTTGCAGCTGAATACTTGTGGCTTCTTCATCTTATCCCGCACCTTCCGCTCTATACGTTCAACTGGCTCGTTGGGACCGCTCCGATTTGGCTTCCCATCATACTTATTATGGGTGCATGGAGAATCTGGATGTGGTACGTGCAATCTCTTTTCCTTTCCGGGCGCAATCCGATACTGCTCGAGATGAAAGTGCCGCGAGAGATTACGAAGTCACCCCGCGCCATGGAGATAGCGTTTAGCCTGTTCTCTATTTCGTCGGGCGAGACGACCTTTATTCACCGCGCGTGGAAAGGTCAGGTGCGACCGTTCTTTTCTTTTGAAATTGCGAGTTTTGGCGGAGAGCTCCACTTCTATATCTGGACGTGGAAAAACTACAAGAGTGAAGTGGAGAGTGCGATATACGGCCAATACCCGGAAGTCGAGCTCTACGAAGTGGAGGATTACGCGACCGAATTTGAGTTCGATCCCGAGAAGCACAATGTGTTTTGCACCGACTGGCGTCTTGAGGCGTACCACAGCGGTCTAAAGGCGGATTCAATGGCAATGAATGCATACCAGCCAAAGACGTACATCGATTTTGAGCTCGATAAAGACCCGAAGGAAGAATTCCGTGTAGACCCGCTCGCGACGATACTGGAGTTCATGAGCAACATAGAGCCGCAGGAACAAATATGGGTGCAGATTATCATCCGAAAGTGCGGCAAGCAGGGAATCCTCTTTACGCACGACCAGGACCACGACTGGATGCGCGAGGTGGAGCATGAAGTTGAAAAAATCCGGACGAAGGCAGCAGTGATTAGCGGACATACGATTGAAACAGTGTTATCCGAGCTCGGTGAAGACGAGACCCCAGCGAGACCTCCACAGCCGCGCGCGACATGGAAACAGACGGAGCAAATGAAGACTATGGAGCGCCATCTCGGTAAATATCCGTTTGAGACCGGAGCGCGAGGATGCTATATCACTACCGGTCACATGCATGGCCCCACGTATACCGGTACGCGCTGGCTCTGGAAGCCGTTGGGTAACCCAAATTACATGTCACAATTGCGTCCGCGACGATATCACAATCCCTTCGACTACCCGTGGCAAGATGTCGCAGACTTTCGATGGAATCTCCATGCGCGGCGCTTTTTTGATGCATTCCGCAGGCGCTCATTCTTCCACACGCCTTGGGTGACCCCTTCGAACATACTCACCAACGAGACTCTGGCGACACTGTGGCATCCTCCGAGCAGTACCGTACAGGCGCCCGGCCTACGCAGGATTCCTTCGACAAAAGCTACTGCGCCGTCAAATCTGCCCAAATAGCATATGCCTCCTCTTGAACCGAAAGTCCGGGGATTTTTTGGTGCTCTCGACGATTTTCAGAACAGACTTTCTGATAAATGGAGAGCGCACAGCAATCGACGCTCACTCATTGTGCTTCTTGTCGGAGGTGCCATCGCCCTCTACGCCTATATCGCGCTGATTCAGCCGCCGGGCAACTTTCCTATCGGCGAGCTCGTATTGGTCCCGAGCGGGACATCAGTGTCGGAGATTGCGCTCGAGCTTGAGGCGCAAGGTGTCATACGCTCTCCACTCGCATTTAAAGCGCTCATTATGTTTTTCGGTGATGAGCGAAATGTGCGCGCGGGTGATTACCTCTTTAAAGAGCCAAAAGATATATTTGCCATCGCGCGAGCTATGTCTACCGGCGCCTTTGGGCTCGAGCCAATCCGCATTCGTGTCGCTGAGGGTGCCACCACAAAGGATATGGCGATTATTTTTGGGACACGATTGCAGCGATTCAACAGAGAGAATTTCCTGGCGCAAGCGCAGCCTATGGAGGGGTATCTCTTTCCCGACACGTACACGTTTCCCGACAAGGTGACGGCGCACGAGGCGGTGGCGGCGATGGTGCACCGCTTCGAGGCGCTGTGGAAGCCGGAGTGGGACGCCCGGCTCGACAGTCTCAAGCTCAACCGGCACGACATCGTGACGCTCGCGTCCATCGTGGAACGCGAGGTCCGCCGGCGCGAGGA